>DASXYV010000035.1:0-9179 GCA_036502305.1 Acidimicrobiales bacterium | reverse complement strand
AGCAGGTCATCGGACAGGCCGTGCGCATAGCGACCGATGAGCCTGGCCGTCGCCGGGGCCACCAGGATCAGATCGGCCGACTGGCCCAGCCGGGTGTGGGGAATCGGGTCGACGTCCTCCCACAGCGACGAGCGCGCCCGCTCGGACGCCAGGGCGGAGAACGTCACCTCTCCCACGAAGCGAGTGGCGTCCTCTGACAGCACCGGAACGACGTGGCACCCGGCGTCCACCAGCCGCCGACACAACTCCACGGCCTTGTAGGCCGCGATGCCGCCAGTGACACCGAGGACGACGCGCCGGCCGGACAGCGCGGGCCAAGGCCCGCGAGCCTCCCCAGTCGTCACCCCGTCGGCCTCCTCGCCGGCCCGACGGCTACTTGACCGCCTCCTCGACATCTTCGGGCCGGACGTAGACGATCTTGCTGGCCGCCACCTCTTCCAGGGCGATCGACAGTGGCTTGCGCGACACCGAGGTGACCTGGGGCGGCACGATGGCGCCCAGGCCGTCGCCCAGCTGGTTGAAGTACGAGTTGATCTGACGGCCCCGCTTGGCCGCCAACGTCACCAGGGTGAACTTCGAGTCGACCTTGTCGAGCAGGTCCTCGACGGCGGGGTCCATCATCGTGCTGCGGCGTTCGGCCATGTGACTCCTTCGGGGCGCGCTTCCTCAGGAACCGCGATGGGCCGCCAGTATACCGAGCAGCTCACCCAAGGCCCGATCCGCGGAGTCGTTCACGACCACGTGATCGGCGATCCGACGGCCCTCGGCCTCCTCCCGGGCCGCCAGCTCCAGCCGGCGGGCGACGTGCTCCTCGTCGTCACCCCGGGCCCGGAGCCGCTCGGCCTGGGCCTCAGGCGAGGGAGCCACCAGCAGGACCACGACTGCCGCCGGGTCGGCCTCCCGGACCTGACGGGCCCCCTGCACGTCGATCTCCAGCAGCACGTCGTGGCCCGGCGGGGCGTCCGGCGTGGGCGTGCCGTACAGGTGCCCGAGGTAGGACGCGGACTCGAGGAAGCCTCCCTCTTGGAGCCGGGACTCGAAGGCGGCGCGGCCGACGAAGCGGTAGGCGTCCTCGCGCTCTCCCGGGCGCCGCGGTCGAGTGGTCCACGACCGGCTCAACCACAGCGCCGGGTCGGCCCTCGCCAGACGCTCGGCGACCGTGCTCTTGCCGACCCCTCCCGGGCCGGAGATCACGACGATCAGGAGCGGGCGGTCTCCCGAAGCAGGGCCTCTCGCTGGTTGACGCCGAGTCCCTGCACGCGGCGGGACTCGCTGATCCCGATGTCCTCCATCATCCGGCGGGCCTTCACCTTGCCCAGACCAGGAAGCGACTCGAGGACGGAGATCACCTTCATCTTCCCAACGGTGTCGTTCTGCCCGCCCTGCTCGAGCAACTCCTCGAGGCTGAGCGAGCCCATCTTGAGCTTCTCTTTCAGCTCGGCCCGCGCTCGACGGGCAGCGGCCGCCTTCTCCAGGGCGGCCTGGCGCTGATCCGGTGACAGGGAGGGTGGGCGAGGCATGTCGCGCACCATAGCGCCACCAGACAGTGCCCGTCGTCCGAGCGGCGGGTTTATCGGGCCAGCGAGCTGGCCAACGCCTTGGCCGCCGTCTCCGGGTGATCGGCGGCCGTCACCGCCCGGCCGACGACCAGCAGGTCGGCTCCGGCGCTCAGCGCGGCGTGGGGCGTGGCCGCCCGGGCCTGATCGTCGCGCGCCGTCCCCGCCGGTCGGATACCGGGGACCACGGCGAGCAGTTGCGGAGCGAGGCGCTTGGCCGTGCCGATGTCCTGGGCGGCGCACACCACGCCGCCGCATCCCGCCTCGACCGCGGCGAGAACGCGCTCCGCAACGACACCCTCACCCGGCTCTCGAACACTGGTCAGCACGGTCACCCCGAGCGCTGACGGCGGGGTCGCTCCGACCGCCGCCGCGCCCTCGGCCAGGCCGTCGACCCCGGCCCGCAGCATCGAGGTGCCGCCCTGGGCGTGGAGCGTGAGGTAGCGCACGCCGCGTCGACCGAGCGCCCGGGCGGCCCGCCCGACGGTGGTGGGGATGTCGTGCAACTTGAGGTCGAGGAAGACCGGGAAGCCGAGGCCGGCGAGCTCGTCAACGGCGCGGGGGCCCGCCGCACCGAAGAGCTCCAGACCGACCTTGGCGACGGAGAACCAGGGCTCGAGGCGACGGGCCAGCCCGACGGCGACGTCGAGGTCGTCGACGTCGAGCGCCAGGGCGAGGTGCTCGCGCCCGGGCTCAGCCATGGGCCGCTCCGATCAGCTCCGCGAGACGGGTGACCTGGTGCTCCTGGCACCACCGGGCCACCTCGGCGAGCACCCGCGCCGGAGCCCGAGGGTCGGCGAAGGTGGCCGTGCCGACCTGGACGGCGGCAGCCCCGGCGAGCACGAGCTCGATGGCGTCGGTTCCCCGTGTCACCCCGCCGACGCCGACGATGGAGGCAGTCGGAAAGGCGGCGCGACAGTCGTGCACGGCGCGCACCGCTATCGGGTGGATAGCCGGCCCGGAGAGGCCGCCACCACCCGCGCCCAGACGCGGGGTGCGGGTCTCGGGATCGATGGCCAGACCCAGCACGGTGTTGACCAGGGTGAGCGACTCGGCTCCCGCCTCGAGCGCCGCGCCGGCGATCTCGCGCACGTCGGTGACGTTGGGGCTCAGCTTCACCCACCGGGGCCGGCCGCCAGCTGCGCTCGCCGATACCGCCTCACCGGTGGCCGTCGGCGAGTGGGCGAACATCCGGCTGCGGTCCTCGAGGTTGGGACAGCTCACGTTCACCTCGATCGCAACCACCTGGGCCGGAGCCTCGGCCAACATGGTCGCCGCCTTGGCGAAGTCCTCGACCCGTTGTCCCCAGATGCTGGCCACGACCCTGGCGCCCGTCTCGAGCAGCGGCGGAAGGTCGCGCTCCAGCCATGACTCGACCCCCGGGCCCTGCAGGCCAACGCTGTTGAGCATCCCGGCGGTGGTGCCGTGCACCCGGGGGGCAGGGTTGCCGGGGTAGGGCTCTGCCGACAGCGACTTGACGACCACGGCCCCGAGCGACCCGAGCTCGATGTAGGGAGCCAGCTCGGCTCCGTGACCGGACGTCCCCGAGGCCGTCATGATCGGGTTGGAAAGCGCCAGCGAGCCGACCTTCGTGCGCAGATCGACCGGCGGGCGGGCCCGTCTCACAGCGCCCGTCTCATAGGGGCAGCCGCAGCTGGTCGCCTTGGTGCAGCTCCTGGAGCGAGCGCACCGTCAACGGGTGGCCCGCCCAGTCGGCGATCCCGGCGGCCGCGGCGCGCGCCGCCGCCACCGTGGTCAGGCAGGGCACACCCTGCACGCTGGCCGTGGTGCGGATGTAGGCGCCGTCGGCGCGCGGCCCCCGGCCGCGCGGGGTGTTCACGACGAGCTTGACCTTGCCACTGGCGATGAGCTCGATGGCGTCGACACCCTCGCCGTCGCCGCCGCTCCTGACCTCCCCCACCTTGGCGACGATCGTCTCGACTGGCACGCCGTGCTCCTCGAGGAACGCCGCCGTCCCGCCCGTGGCTGCGAGCGAGAAGCCGAGCTCGACGAAGCGAACGGCGGCGCCGAGGCCGGCTGACTTGTCGCGATCGGCCAGCGACAGGAACACTGCGCCGGCGTCCGGGAGGCGGGCGCCGGCCGCCATCTGGCTCTTGGCGAAGGCGAGGCCGAAGGTCCGGTCGGTGCCCATCACCTCTCCGGTCGAGCGCATCTCCGGTCCCAGCAGCGTGTCGACGTCCGGGAACCGTGCGAAGGGAAGCACGGCCTCCTTCACGCTCACGCGATCGCCGCCGCCAGGCGACACGAGCAGCCCCTCGGCGCGCAGCTCGGTGAGCGTGGCCCCCACGATGACCCGCGCCGCCACCTTGGCGAGGGGCACGCCGGTGGCCTTGGCCACGAAGGGCACCGTCCGGCTGGCCCGCGGGTTCGCCTCGATGACGAACACCTGTCCCTGCTTGACCGCGTACTGCACGTTGATCGGCCCCTGGACGTCGAGGGCGTCGGCGATGGCCCGGGTGTAGCCCTCGATGACCTCCACCGTCGAGGTGGGCAAGGTGGGCGGGGGGATCACGCACGCCGAGTCGCCCGAGTGCACGCCGGCCTCCTCGACGTGTTCCATCACGCCGCCGATCACGATCTCGCCGGTGCGATCGCGTACGGCGTCCACGTCCACCTCGATGGCGTCCTCGAGGAACCGGTCGACGAGCACGGGCCGCTCCGCCGACAGCCCACCCTCGCGGCCGAGGGAACCGGCGGCGCCCGTTCCCCCGAACGGGGCCAGGGCGGCCATCGCCTGACGCAGGCCCGGCTCGTCGTAGACGATCTCCATGGCCCGGCCCCCGAGCACATAGCTGGGGCGCAGCAGGGCCGGGTAGCCGATCCGCCCGAGCACGGCCAGCGCCTCGTCGACCGACGTCGCCGTCGCCCCCGCCGGCTGGGGGATCTCGAGCCTGGCGCACAGCGCGCTCCACCGCTCCCGATCCTCGGCCAGGTCGATGGCTTCCGGGCTCGTGCCCAGCACCAGCTCACGGGGTAGCCGGCCGGCCAGCTTGAGCGGTGTCTGGCCGCCGAGGCTCACCACCACCCCGACGACGCCCCCGCCCGCCTCCGCGACCGACTGCTCCGCCTCGATGACGTTGCGCACCTCCTCCTCGCCCACGGGCTCGAAGTAGAGGCGGTCGCTGGTGTCGTAGTCCGTCGAGACGGTCTCGGGGTTGGAGTTGACCATGACGGTCTCGTAGCCCGCCTGGCGCAGGGCGAAGCTCGCCTGCACGCAGCAGTAGTCGAACTCGATCCCCTGGCCGATGCGGTTGGGGCCCGAGCCGAGCACGATCACTGTCGGTCGGCGGCTGGGGCGGACCTCGTCCTCGTCCTCGTAGGTCGAGTAGTGGTACGGCGTCGCCGCCTCGAACTCGGCGCCACAGGTGTCGACGGTCTTGAACGTGGGTCGTACGCCGACGGCCAGGCGGGCTCGGCGAACGGCATCTTCGGTCGAGCCGAGCAGCCGGGCCAGCTGCGCGTCGCCGAAGCCCAGCCTCTTCGCCTTCCGCCAGTCGCTCCGGGCCATGTTCTGCACACGGCGGCCAGCAAGGCGCTCGCGTTCACCCACGATGGAACCGATCTGGCCGAGGAACCAGTGGTCGACCCCGGTGGCCGAGGCCAGGCGGTCGGCTCCGATGCCGCGACGCATGGCCGCTTCCAGCTGGAAGGGCCGGTCCGGCGTCGCCACCGACGCCCGCCGCACCAGCTCGTCGTCGGAGACCGAGTCGAGCGCCGTCTCACCGGGGTCGCAGTTCAGGCCCCAGCGGCCGTGCTCGAGGGAACGGAGGGCCTTCTGCAGCGACTCGGGGAAGGTGCGGCCGATCGCCATGGCCTCACCCACCGACTGCATGCTGGTCCCGAGGGCGTCGGGAATCCCGGGGAACTTCTCGAACGCCCAGCGCGGGACCTTGGTCACGACGTAGTCGATGGTGGGCTCGAAGCTGGCGGGTGTCTCGCGCGTGATGTCGTTGGCGATCTCGTCCAGCGTGTAGCCGACCGCCAGCCGGGCCGCGATCTTGGCGATGGGGAACCCCGTCGCCTTGGAGGCCAGCGCGCTCGAGCGCGACACGCGCGGGTTCATCTCGATCACCGCCATGTCGCCGCGCTCCGGATCGACGGCGAACTGGATGTTGGAGCCGCCGGTCTCCACCCCTATCCGGCGGATGCACGCGAATGCGGCGTCGCGCATCCTCTGGTACTCGACGTCGGCGAGCGTCTGGATGGGAGCCACCGTGATGGAGTCGCCGGTATGGACTCCCATGGGATCGAGGTTCTCGATCGAGCACACGACGACACAGTTGTCGGCCCTGTCGCGCATGACCTCGAGCTCGTACTCCTTCCAGCCGGCGATGGAGCGCTCGATGAGGATCTCCGAGATGGGGCTGGTGGCGATGGCGGTCCGGGCCAGGGCGCGGAAGCTGTCGAGGTCGTGGGCGATGCCCGTGCCCGCGCCGCCGAGGATGAAGGAGGGGCGCACGATGAGCGGGAAGCCGATCTCCTCCGCCACACCGAGCGCTTCCTCGTGGTTGTGTGCGAACCCCGACGGCGGGACGGACAGGCCGATCTCGGTCATCGCCGCCTTGAAGCGCTCACGGTCCTCGGCGGTGTGGATGGCCTCGGCGCTGGCGCCGATCAGCTCGACACCGAAGCGCTCGAGAACGCCCCGCTCGACGAGGCCGACGGCCAGGTTGAGCGCGGTCTGGCCGCCCAGCGTTCCGAGGACAGCGTCAGGGCGCTCTCGCTCGATGATGGCAGCCAGGACGTCGACGTCCAGGGGCTCCACGTAGGTGCGGTGGGCGAACTCCGGATCGGTCATGATCGTGGCCGGGTTCGAGTTGGCCAGCACGACCCGGTAGCCCTCTTCGACGAGGACGCGACAGGCCTGGGTGCCGGAGTAGTCGAACTCGCACGCCTGGCCGATGACGATTGGACCCGACCCGATGACGAGGATGGACGACAGGTCGTCGCGACGGGGCATCAGCGGCCCGCCTCCATGAGGAGAAGGAACTCATCGAACAGGTACTCGGCGTCGTGCGGCCCCGGACCGGCCTCCGGGTGGTACTGCACCCCGAACGCAGCCAGGTCGCGGCTGCGCAGTCCCTCCACGACGCCGTCGTTGAGGTTGACGTGGGTGATGTCGGCACCCGGAACGGAGCCGTCGGCCACCGCGTAGTTGTGGTTCTGGCTGGTGATCTCGACCCCGTTGGACTCGATACGGCGCACGGGGTGGTTGCCGCCGTGGTGCCCGAAGGCCAGCTTGTAGGTGGTCCCGCCCAGCGCGGTGGCCAGCAGCTGGTGGCCGAGACAGATCCCGAACACCGGCACCTCCCCGAGCATGGCGCCGATGGTGTCCACCGCGTAGCCCAGCGCCGCCGGGTCGCCCGGCCCGTTCGAGAGCAGGACGCCGTCGGGCCGGTCGGCCAGCACCTCCTCGGCCGGCGTCCTGGCCGGGACCACGTCCACGCGGGCCATGGCCCCGAGGCGACGGAGCATCGCCCGCTTGAGGCCGAAGTCGTAGGCCACCACGCGCAACGGACCGTCACCCACTCGATAGGGCTGGGGGGTGCTCACCGCGGTCGCCAGATCGACTCCGTCGGTGCCGGGCTCGGCCTGCGCCGCCGCCAGCAGCGTCTTCTCGTCGGCCGGACCGAAGGCGCACGGCAGCGCCCCCGCCTCTCGGATGTGGCGGGTGAGACGCCGGGTGTCGATGCCGGCGATCCCGGGGACCCCGTGCCGCTCCAGGAAGTCGCCCAGGCTCTCGACGGAGCGCCAGCTGCTGGGCCGGGGTGCCAGGTCGCGCACCACGACTCCCCGGCACCACGGGCGGCGGCTCTCGTCGTCGTCGGGCGCCACGCCGTAGTTGCCGATGTGGGGATAGGTGAAGGTGATCACCTGGCCGGCGTACGAGGGGTCGGTGATGACCTCCTGGTAGCCGCTCATCACCGTGTTGAACACCACCTCCCCAGTGGCGACGCCTCCGGGCGCCCCTGCGCCCACGGCCTCGCCCTCGAACACGGCGCCGTCGGCGAGCACGAGGAGGGCGTCGCTCACCGCTGGGCCTCCCCGTCGATGACCACGGGCTCGCCCCGGTAGACGGTGTGGCGCACACGCCCGTTCAGGCGGCGTCCACCGAAGGCCGTGTTGCGGCTCTGGCTGGCCATCCGGACGGGGTCGACGACCCAGGTGGCCGTCGGGTCGATCACGCACAGGTTGGCAGAGGCTCCCGGCGCGACCGGCCCGCCGTGGTCGGTCGAGAGCCCCGCGATCTGCGCGGGACGCCAGCACAGTAGGGCGAGGATGGCCGCGATGGGCAACACGCCACCCAGCTCGGTCAGGGCCACCGCCAGGGCAGTCTCCAGACCGATCATGCCCGGGGGCGCGGCGTCGAAGGGAGCCTCCTTGGCCTCCTGGGGGTGGGGGGCGTGGTCGGTGGCGATGGCGTCGATGGCCCCGCTGGCGAGCCCGGCGCGCACCGCGGCCACGTCCGACGGAGCGCGCAGCGGCGGGTTCACCTTGAACACCGGGTCATAGCCGGCCAGCTCGGCGTCGGTCAGGCAGAGGTGGTGGGGGGCGGCCTCGGCCGAGATGGGCAGGCCCTCCGCCTTGGCCGCCTCCACCATCGCCACCGAGGTGGCGGTGGACAGATGGAGGAAATGGACCCGGCCCCCGGTGAGCCGGGCCAGGCTGATGTCCCGGTGGACCATGAGCTCCTCGGCGGCGGCGGGGATGCCGGGGACACCGAGGCGACTGGACCATTCTCCCTCGTGCATCTGACCGCCGGCGGCGAGTCGGGCCTCCTCGCAGTGCTGGGCCAGCACGACGTCGAGCGCCGATGCGTACTCGAGCGCCCGCCGCATCAGCCGGGCGTCCTGCACGCCGGCGCCGTCGTCAGTGAAGAGGCGCACACCGAGGGCGGCCATCTCGGCCAGCGGAGCGAGGCGCTCGCCCTCCCGGCCGACGGTGATGGCTCCGGCCACGGCGACATCGGCCGCCGCCGTCGCGCCCAGGTCGAGCACCTGGCGAACCACGGCGACGGAGTCGATCGGCGGTTCGGTGTTGGGCATGGCGACCACGGCCGTGTAGCCGCCCAGGGCGGCGGCGCGGGCGCCGCTCTCGACCCGCTCGGCCTCTTCCCGTCCCGGCTCGCGCAGGTGCGCGTGGAGGTCCACCAGCCCCGGCGCCACGACGCAGCCGCCGGCGTCGAGCACCACGGCATCCGATGACGGCTCGAGGTCGGCCTCGACGGCCACGACCGCGCCGTCGGCCACGGCCACGTCGGCCCGCCGCTCCCCGGTGGCGTCGACCACGAGGCCCCCGCGGACCACGAGCTCACGCGCCAAGGTCCGCCCCCGAGCCCAGGAGCAGGAACAGCACGGCCATGCGCACGGCGACGCCGTTGGCGACCTGGCGGGTGACGAGGGAGTTGGGCAGGGCCGCCAGCTCGGCGGCGATCTCGACGCCGCGGTTGATGGGTCCGGGGTGCATCACCAGGGCCCGCTCGGCGAGCAGGCGGCCCCGCGTCCTGGTCAGCCCGTAGCCGGCGGTGTACTCGCGCACCGACGGAAGGAGCGACTCGGTGGCCCGCTCGGACTGGAGGCGCAGCAGGTACACCACGTCGGA
>DASXYV010000034.1:0-3049 GCA_036502305.1 Acidimicrobiales bacterium | reverse complement strand
CCTCTCCGGTGGTGATCTGGCCCTGGAACGACCCGAAGCGGCCGCGGACCTTGCTCACCATCATGTGGCGTACGGAGAAAGACACCTCGGAGTGGACGGGGTCGATATCCCACGTTCCGGTCACGTAGCCGGCGGGGACCTGGGTGGCGACATCAGACATGGCGGGCTCCTTTGCGGATGACGGTCTTCTCAAGCACTGGACGGTTGAACGTGACACTAGGCCGGTTTATTTCAGCGCTCAAGGGAACGGCGCCCGGGTCCGGTAGACTGGGGCTGTGAGCGAGATCCGCTGGCTGGATGACGACGAGCAGCGGACCTGGCGCGCCTTCCTGTCGGCCACCCGCCTGCTCTGGGCCCAGCTGGACCGAGAGCTCCAGGCCGAGGCGGCCATGCCCAACAGCTACTACGCCATCCTGGTGCTCCTGTCGGAGGCGCCTGGGCGGGCGCTGCGGATGAACGACCTGGCCACCGCCACCCAGTCCTCGCCGAGCCGCATGTCGCACGCCATCGGCCGACTCGAGAAGGCCGGCTGGGTGCGTCGGGAGAGCTGTCCCAACGACCGGCGGGGCTGGTACGCGAAGCTCACCGAAGAGGGTCTGGCCACGCTGGAGGCGGCCGCTCCCAAGCATCTGCTGAGCGTCCGGGCCCACCTCTTCGACCAGCTGTCGAGGGACCAGCTCCGCCAGCTGCGCCAGATCTCCGAGGTGCTCCTGTCCCACCTCTCGTCGCTCGAGGGCGTCGATGAGGAGTGCGTGACGGCGGCCACGGCGGCCGCCGTCGCGCCGGCCGAGTTGTAGCGAACAGTTCGGGACGGTCGTTCCCACCCCGAATCCCGGCGGCAACAGCGTCGCCTCCGGGCATCGGTGGCATCACGGCCACGTCACCCGCGGCGGCGTGGGCCGTCGAGTCCACGAACGACGGGGTCACGCGCAACCGGACCCTCATCGAGCACACCTGCTGACCCGGGTCGGCCCCCGCGCACTGACATGCTTGCACAGGGGGCGACAAGGTTGTATGACTCAATCAGTGGTGAGCGGCGGAGACCTTCTTGGTGGTGGCGACGAGCGGTCGCGCCTCCGGGCGGTGACCGACGAGCTGATCCGGCGGTTCGACCGGGCCAACCGGCCGATTCCCGCCAACGAGGTCGAAGCGCAGGTGAACGAGGCGATCAACGCGTATGCCGACGCCCGTATCCGCGACTTCGTGCCCGTCCTCGCCGAGAAGGACGCTCGGGCGGTCCTTCGACAGCGAGCGCTCGCGGCGGAGTAGGGGCCACGCGCCGGCCGTGGCCGGGACCTGCTATCGGTCCCGGCCACGACGACCGGCACAAGCGCTCAGGCCAGTCAGGCCGGTCAGCGCTCGAAACTCGGTAGGGCCCTGGGAGCTCGGGGCAACACCGTCGGCGGCCCGCCCAGCTCATCGACAGGCGGAGGGCGGAGGGCTACCGCTTCACGACGCCGGCTCAGGAGGCCCTGGCCGCGTCGTGGGCGAGACATCGACCTGGCAGGTCTCGTCGATTCCGAGGACGCGCAGCAGACGGCCGAGCCCGAGGAAGGTCGCCACGCAGATCGTGAGGTCGAGGATCTCGGCGTCGGTGAAGCTGGCCCGCAGTCGGGTGAAGAAGGCCTCGTCGATCCGGGTGTGGTCGAGCACGAACCTCTCGGCGTACTCGATGGCCAGCCGCTCCTGCTCCGAGTAGTCGGCGGTGTGGTACTCGGCGACGTGTTGGTAGAAGTCCTCGGCGAGTCCCTGCTGCGTCACCGACGCAGCCCGAAAGTTCAGTCAGATGGGACAGTCGTTGAGCTGGGCGATGCGCATCCGGGCCGCCTCCCGGACGCGGACCGGCAGGATGCTCTTGTTGTAGGCGGCATCGCTCAGCCGGGCCACGGCCCCGCCCATCTCCGGTCGCAGCGACCACACCTGGACGGCGTCGCCGCCCTCGCCCTCTGGGATGTCGATGCGAGCCATTGCGCGCTAGGCGACGGAAGTCGGGCTCGCCGAGAAGGCGACGGGCATGTGCTTGATCCCGTTGATGAAGTTCGAGCGCAGGCGCTCGACCGGCCCGGCCAGCTCCATGTCGGGCAGGCGGCGGAGCACCTCCTCGAAGATGACCCGGATCTCCAGCCGGGCGAGGTTGGCGCCCAGGCAGAAGTGGGGGCCACCCCCTCCGAAGGAGATGTGCTCGTTGGGGGAGCGCCCGACGTCGAAGCGGAACGGGTCGGGGAACACGGTCTCGTCCCGGTTGGCCGAGATATACCAGATCACGACCTTCTGGCCCTCGGCGACGGGCTGGCCGAGGATCTCGGTGTCGTGCTGGGCCGTGCGGCGGAAGTGCATGACCGGCGTTCCCCACCGCAGCATCTCCTCGATGCCACTCGGCAGGAGAGACGGGTCCTCCAGGAGGCGTGCACGCTGATCGGGGTGCTCGATGAGGGCGAGCATCCCGTGGGCGATGAGGTTGCGGGTGGTCTCGTTGCCGGCCACGGCCAACAGGAGGAAGAACAGGTCGAACTCGAGCTCGCTGAGCTTCTCCCCGTTCACCTCGGACCCGAGCAGGACGCTGATGATGTCGTCCCTGGGCGAGGCCCGCTTCTGGGCCGCCAGCTGGTGGGCGTAGGCGTACAGCTCGGTCGACGCCTCCATCGCCCCTTCCTCGGTGGTCTGGTACTCCGGGTCCTCGGAGCCGATCATCCGATTGCTCCAGTCGAACACGAGGTGCCGGTCCTCCTGGGGGACGCCCATGATCTCGGCGATGACCTGCAGGGGCAGCTCGGCGGCGATGTCGGTGACGAAGTCGCACTCGCCCTTGGCGGCCATGGCCTCGACGATCTCTCCCGCCAGCACCCGGACACGATCCTCGAGACGGCCGACCATCCTCGGGGTGAACCCCTTGTTCACGAGGAGGCGGTAGCGCGTGTGCATGGGCGGGTCCATGTTGAGCATCATCATGCGCTGCTGGGCCAGCATTTCGTCGTCCTGGTCCATGAGCAGCGCGCTGCCCCGGTTGGAGGAGTAGGTCTCCCAGTCCCGGTTGATGGCCACCACGTCG
>DASXYV010000033.1:0-5976 GCA_036502305.1 Acidimicrobiales bacterium | reverse complement strand
GCTACGGGGTGGGGCTCCTCGCGGGCGCGGCGAAGCCGTCAGCAAGACGGCCCCCACCCGGTAGCGTCTCTGGTTGATGCGCATCGCCTTCGGCACCGACGAGTCGACCTCGCTCACGGCTGCCGTCGTGGACGAGCTCGAGCGCCATGGCCACCAGGTGACGGACGTGGCTCACGCCGGGCCCTGGCCGGACGTCGGCCGTCTCGTGGGAGAGGCGGTGACCTCCGGTCGTGCTGAGCGGGGCGTGGTCTGCTGCTGGACGGGCACCGGCGTGTCCATGGCGGCCAACAAGGTGCCGGGCGTGCGGGCGGCCCTCTGCACCGACGCCGAGACGGCGCGGGGGGCGCGGCGATGGAACGACGCCAACGTGCTCGCCTTCGGGCTTCGTCTCACCTCGCCGGAGGTGGCCCGGGAGATGCTCGACGCCTTCCTGGAGACCGACGTCGATGCCGACGAGCGCGAGAACGTGAGCCGCCTGAGTTAGGGTGCTCGCCCATGAGCACCTTCCTGATGCTCTCGACCATCGGCCCCGACGGGGCGTCGACGCTGCACGACAACCCCGACCGCCTCAAGCAGGTGAACGCCGACGTCGAGTCGATGGGGGCCCGGGTACTACAGCAGTGGGCCCTGCTCGGGCCGTACGACTTCGCCACCATCCTCGAGGCGCCCGACGAGACCACGATCGCCCGGGTGGCGCTCCGGCTCGGGGCGCGCGGGACGATCAAGACGCTGACCCTGAACGCCATACCGATCGACGACTATCTGAGCTCGCTGCGCTCCTGACCGGTTGCGGTCTACGCGGCGATCAGTACCACCACAGCCCCGACTTCTTCGGGCGCTGCACCCTGACGTCGTCGGAGGCGAACTCGCTGGGCAGGACGCTGCCGTCGGAGAGCCGTCGAACCCGGTAGGTGCTGCCGACGATCTCGGCCACCTCGAAGCCGCGGCTCCACGTACCCAAGTACCGGCTGCGGACGTCAACCGGTGTGCCGGCGCCCAGCAGCTCCGGGCCAGACCGTGTCTGGGGTGCGACTGTCTCGCCCATCCCTGCCCTCCCTTGCGGTGATTCGACGGTTGTCCCCCTAGCCAGGACCCCTGCGACCCCGATCCGCACCGACAGACCGGGTCAACCGGTAACGCTCCGCTAGGGCGCTCATCTTCGTCGATGGACCGGGGGAGCACAAGGGGCTATCGAAGCTGTACAGCGATAACTTTCAGGAGTGCGGGCGGCCGGGGCGGTCATCTCCTCGGATGTCCTCGGATCTCCGCCGAGCGCCGCCGATGAGAGGAGGCAGGCGTGGCCGAGTCGACCGGTACCACGGACACCAGCGATGGCGCTGCCGTCAGGCTGACCGAGTGGACGTCCTGCGGCGGCTGTGCCGCCAAATGGGGGCCGGCACCGCTGTCGGCACTGGTCCGCCAGCTGGCGGGCCGGGCGGACCCGTCGCTGTTGGTCGGCCTGGCGCCGTTCGACGACGCCGCCGTGTGGCGCATCAACGACGAGGTCGCCCTCGTGTCGACCACGGACTTCTTCCCGCCCCTGGTGGACGACCCAGCGGACTTCGGTGCGGTGGCCGCTGCCAACGCCTGCTCTGACGTGTTCGCCATGGGAGGGCGGGTCGTTCTCGCGCTCAACATCTCGGCGTTCCCCGAGCGCATGCCGCCCTCGGCGATCGGCGACATCCTGGCCGCCGCCGGGGCCGTGGTCGCCGAGGCGGGCGGGCAGGTGGCGGGTGGTCACACCATACGGTCCGAGGAGCCCATCTTCGGGTTGGCTGTGCAGGGCGTCGTCCACCCCGACCAGGTGTGGACCAAGGCGGGGGCGCGCCCCGGCGACGCGCTGGTGCTGTCCAAGCGGCTCGGCACCGGCATCGTGCTGGCCGGAGGAGGGCCGGCCGACTGCCGGGCGGTCGTTGTAGGTATGCGGACGCTCAACCGGGGCGCCGCCGAGGCGCTCGCCGGCCTGGCGAGCCCGCCGCACGCGGTCACCGACGTCACCGGCTTCGGCCTGCTCGGCCACGCCTGGGAGATGGCCGAGCGCTCCCAGGCCTGGCTGTCACTGTCGACGACGGCGCTGCCCCTCTACCCGGGAGCGGAGGCGGCGGCCGCGGGCGGAACCCGAACGGGCGGCGACGTCCGCAACCGATCGCACCTCGACGGACGGGTGCGCTCGTCGGCTTCGGCGGCGCTCGAGGCCCTGGCCTACGACCCCCAGACATCGGGAGGACTCCTGGCCGCGGTGACGGCGGCCGACGCGCGCCGTCTGGAGTCGGCGTCCGAGTTCGTCACGATCGGCGAGGTCGTGGCCGGCCCCGCCGGCGTGTCGCTGAGTTGAGCCCGCGGGCGACCGCGGGCCGCGCCGCGGCCCGCTCGCTCGAACCGGTAGCCTGCCGCCATGGGGTCGAGCGGGGGCCGCGGCCGAGCGACGATCGCCCGCCGCCACCAGGTCGTGCCGTCGCTGCGGATCGAGCGCGACCTGTGGGACCGCGGTAACACGGTCGTGGTGGGCATGGACGAGGTGGGGCGCGGCGCGTGGGCCGGCCCGCTGAGCGTCGGTGCTGCGGTGCTGCCGCGCGATCGACGGGTCTACAAGGTGCGCGACTCGAAGATGCTGACCGAGCCCGAGCGGGAGGCGCTGTTCGACCGGGTGGCGGGATGGTGCACGGCCTGGGCCGTCGGCCACGCCACTCCAGACGAGTGCGACGAGCTGGGTATGTCCCAAGCTCAGCGGCTGGCCGCCGGGCGCGCCCTGGCCGCCCTGTCGCTGCGGCCCGACCACGTGCTGATCGACGGCCGCTGGGACTTCGTGGGCGGTCCCAACACCCGCCGCATCGTGAGGGGCGATGCCACGTGTCTGTCCATCGCCGCCGCGTCGGTCCTCGCCAAGGTCACCCGCGATCGGGTCATGCGCGGCGAGGCCCAGCACTTCCCTGGCTACGACTTCGAGCTCAACAAGGGCTATCCGTGCCCCCGCCACAAGATGTCCCTGCGGGCGTGGGGGCCCACGTCGATCCACCGGCGCAGCTGGGTGTTCATGGACCACCTGATCTGGGGGACCCGCTACCGGCGGCCGGGCGCCGACGTCGAGCTCCCATTCGCCGATGGCGCGTCAGGAGGCGCTGGTGGGTGAGGGCTCCTTCGGAAGACCGAGGACGCGCTCGCCGATGATGTTCTTCATCACCTCGTCGGTGCCGCCCGCCACCTTCACCCCCGGGGTGCCGAGGACCAGCTCCGACCAGGCGTAGGTGCCCCACTCGCCCGTGTCGGCGGCCAGACGCGGGCCCAGGGCGAGGCTCACCAGCTCGCCGACTCGCGACATGTTGTTGGTGAGCGAGAGCTTGGCGATCGACATCTCCGGACCCGGCAGTTGACCCGCCTTGATCTTGGCCATGGCCCGCTGGTTCGTGTAGCCGGCCACCTTGCCGTTGATGTAGATGTCGGCCAGGTGCTGGCGAAGAAGCGGATCGTCGTTGCGCCCAAGGTGGCGGAGGAGCTCGACGATGCGGTCGCCGCCGAGGACACCGCCCACGCCGGCTCCGCCGGCGCCGATGGCCGCCCGCTCGTTCATGAGCGTGGTGAGGGCCACCGTCCAGCCCTGATTGACGTCGCCGAGACGGTGGTCGTCCGGTACGCGCACGTCTGTGAAGAAGACCTCGTTGAACGTGGAGCCGCCCGTCATCTGTCGGAGCGGGCGTACCTCGACGCCCGGGGCGTGCATGTCGATCACGAAGCCCGTCAGACCCCGGTGCTTGGGAAGGCTGGGATCGGTGCGGCAGATGATCTCACCGATGTCGGCGAACTGGGCGACCGACGTCCAGACCTTCTGACCGGTGATGCGCCACTCGTCGCCGTCGCGCTCGGCCCTGGTCTGGAGGCTGGCCAGGTCGGAGCCGGCGCTGGGCTCGCTGAAGAGCTGGCAGGCGATGATGTCACCGCGATAGAGCGACCGCAGGTAGCGCTGCCTGGTCGCCTCGGTGGCGTGGGCCAGGATCGTCGGCGCCACCATGCCCAGGCCGATGCCGAACGGCGACTGGGACGGGGTATCGAAGGCCGCTTCGCGCGACTGGTAGAGCCGCTCGTAGGACGCGGGCAGCTCCCGGCCGCCGTAGGCCTCGGGCCCTGTGATCCACCCGAAGCCGGCGTCGAACGCCTGCCGCCGCCAGGCCTTGGCCGCCACCACCTCGGCCTCCTCCTCCTCGGAGGACCGCTCGGCGAAGAGGGCGACGCTGTCGGAGCCCTGACCCCAGCCCTTCTTCTGCTCCACCCGCAACTTGGCGTTGGCCTCGAGGAACGCGAGGGCTTCCCGCTCGAACTGCTCCTCGGACACGATCTCGGCCATGAGACCCCCTGGCAACGTTTCTTGACTGGCTGGTCAGGTTATCGGAGGCGGAGTGGCGCCGTGAACGGCCAATTGTCGACTGATAAGGTCGGGATTAGTCCGACGTGAGGAGGTCGACCATGAGCGCAACCGACGAGCTGGTAGCCAACTCGCAGGCCTACGCCAAAGGCTTCGACAAGGGTGACCTGCCCCTGCCCCCCGCGAAGAACGTGGCCGTGCTGGCCTGCATGGATGCCAGGCTCAACCTGTACGGGATCTTCGGTCTCCGCGAGGGCGACGCCCACGTGATCCGGAACGCCGGAGGGGGCGTGACCGACGACGCCATCCGCTCGCTCGCCATCTCCCAACGGCTCCTCGGCACCGACGAGATCATCCTCGTGCACCACAGCGGCTGCGGGATGCTCACCTTCACCGACGACGAGTTCCGCCAGCAGGTCGAGGCTGACACCGGGGTGCGCCCGCCGTGGGCGGCCGAGGCGTTCTCCGACCTGGACCAGGACGTCCGCCAGTCGATCGCCAGGATCAAGGCCAGTCCGTTCATCCCCAAGAAGAACGTGCGCGGCTTCGTCTACGAGGTGGAGAAGGGATCGCTGCGCGAGGTGACGTAGCGGGGCGAAGTGCTCAGTAGCCGAGGATGGCGCCGACCGCCAGGCCCACCACGAGCAGCGCCCCCGCCCGACGGGTGTGGAGGAAGGCGATCGCCGCGAACCACAGCGGCCATACCGGGAACCGTGGAGGTGGCTCGTCCGGACGCGGGCGGTCGAGGGCCTTCCACACCTTGGCCAGCGCCGGCAGGGCGGCGTAGACCAGGAGAGTTGGCCACGGAAGGGCCCCGACTCCCACCAGCACGGCCACGCTGACGTAGAAGGCGGCCATCATGGCCTGGGTCACCCGGCGGGCCCGGTGCTCACCGAGCAGGACCGGCAGGGTGCGCGTCCCCTGCGGGGCGTCCCACTCGATCTTGTCGATGTGCTTGCCCATGAGGACGGTGGTGCAGAGCAGGCCGTAGGGAATGGAGGCCGCCACGACCTGCCAGGGCAGATGGCCCACGGCGGCGTAGTAGGTGCCGCCGACCATCAACGGGCCCCACACCGCGAGCACGTCGGGCTCCCCGAGGCCGCGCTTCTTGAGCCGCAGCGGCGGGGCGGTGTAGGCCGCGCTCAGCAGGAACCCGCCCAGAGCGAGGGCCACGACCGGCCAACCCCGGTACCCGAACAGCACGATGAGGATGGCGAGGTCGGCGACGTTGACCGCCATGGCCGCGGTGAGCAGCCCCCGCCGGGAGATCATCCCCGAGAGCACCGGGTGGGGGGCGTACAGCGCGCGGGGGTAGGCGTCCGTGTCGGCGCCGACCTCGAGGTCGAACAGGTCGTTCATGAGGTTGTTCGCGGTGTGCGCCAGGAGGATGCCAGCCAGGGCGAGGAAGAACAGCCCGGGGCGAAAGCCGCGCTGGTTCACCGCCAGCAGACCCGCGACGGCGCCGGCGGTGAGCGTCATCGGCAGGACGGAGGCCCGCGTCAGCACCAGCCACTTCGACACCGGGTCGAGACGGCCCGGCGGCGGGTTCGAAGTGCGGAGCACCTCCCGCCAGCGGGCCAGGAGCCGGGGCGACGCTGCGGCGTCGGACGCGGCACCCT
>DASXYV010000032.1:0-2141 GCA_036502305.1 Acidimicrobiales bacterium | reverse complement strand
CGTCCCCCGGACGCCCGGGTGATCAGCACCTCCTCGACGTCCGGCCTGTTCGCCAACCCCGGTCAGAGCAACTACGGGGCGGCCAAGTCCGGGATCGCCACCTTCTCGATCATCGCCTCCAAGGAGCTGGCCCGCTACGGCGTGACCGTCAACGCCATCGCCCCGGGAGCGCGGACCCGCATGACCGAGCACCTCGGTGGCCGGGCCGCGCCTGCGTCGGGGGAGTGGGACGATCGAGCACCCGAGAACGTGGCTCCGCTCGTCGCCTGGCTGGCGAGCCCGGCCTCACATCGCGTCACCGGCCAGGTGTTCCTCGTCGGGGGTGGCCGCGTCGCCGTGGCCAGGGGATGGGAGCGTGGTCCCGGCGTCGACCACGGTGCCCGGTGGGAGCCAGCCGACCTGGACGACGTCGTCGCAGGCCTGCTGGCAGAGACAGAGACGTAACCGATGGCGGCGCTCGCGGGGAAGGTCGCGTTGGTCACGGGGGCCAGCCGTGGGATCGGTGAGGCCGTCGCCAGCCGGTTCGCGGCCGAGGGTGCGGCCGTCGGAGTCTCGGCCCGGACAGTGGTCGAGGGAGACCATCCGCTACCGGGCAGCATCGAAGGCACGGTTCGATCGATCACCGAATCGGGTGGCACCGCCGTAGCGGTGGCCGCTGACCTCACTCGGGAGGCGGACCGGCGCTCGCTCGTCGCCAGGGTCGAGGCAAAGCTTGGACCCGTCGACGTGCTCGTCAACAACGCCGCGGTCACGTACTTCGAGCCGGTGGACGACTTCGACGAGCGCCACTACCAACTGATGTTCGAGGTGCAGGTGCGGGCTCCGTTCGAGCTGGCCCGGCTGGTCATCCCTGGGATGCGCGCCCGTGGTCGCGGGTGGATCCTCAACATCTCCTCGGGCGCCGCTCGCCATCCCCAGGGCCCGCCGTACCGGCGAGGTATGCGTGGCGGCACCGTCTACGGCATGTGCAAGGCGGCTCTGGAGCGCTTCACGACGGGTCTGGCCGCCGAGGCATACGACGACGGCATCGCCGTGAACGTCCTCTCACCCTCGGGGCTGGTGGCGACGCCGGGAGTTGTCCATCACGGGCTCGACCGCGCCGTGCCGCCCGAGGCCCTGGAGCCCGTCGAGCACATGACCGATGCGGCGCTCGCCCTGTGCACCGGCGATCCGGGCACGTTGACGGGGCGGATCGCCTATGCCAAGCCCCTGCTGGCAGAGCTCGGCGGCTCGAGCGACTCGAGCGACTAGAGGCCAGCGGCCGGCCCGTCGTGGTCGAAGGCGGCGATCACCTGGCCGAAGGCCTCGAGGGAGCCGGGGGTGGCCACATCGGGAAGGGAGACGATCGCCGTCTGGACGCCGGCCTCCGCCAGGTCCCGATAGCGTCCGACCTGCTCCTCGACGGTGCCGGCGCCGAGTCGCTGCCCGACCTCCTCGGGCGTGGCCGAACGGGGGCGGTGCCGGTCCACAGCGGCCCGCACCTCGCGGCGGGTGGGCGCCACCAGCGCCGTGGAGAGGTGGGTGACCCGCACCGCCGCCGGATCGCGGCCCAGCTGGTGGCAGTGGTCGGCGAGCACGGCGGTCTTGTGCCGGACCGTGGCGGGATCGCCCATCAGGTTGCAGGCGTCGGCATAGGTGGCCGCCAGCCGCAGGGTCGTTCGCTCGCCCGACCCTCCGACGAGGATGGGCACGTGCTCCTGCAGCGGCCTCGGGTAACACAGCGTCTCGGTCATGCTGATGACCTTGCCGTCGAACGGCGGTGAGCCTGGACCCCACATCAGCGGGAGGAGCTGCAGCGCGTCCTCGAGCAGCGCGAAGCGTTCGGCGAGCGGCGGGAACCTCCAGCCGTACAGGCGGTGCTCGTGCTCCCACCACCCAGCGCCCAGCCCACAGATGGTCCGCCCGCCGCTCAGGACATCCAGCGTGGCCACGATCTTGGCCAGATGGGCGGGATTGCGCAGGGTCACGCCCGTGACCAATGTGCCCAGCCTGGCCGTCCGGGTGCGCGCCGCCAGCCACGCCAGCGTCGTCCAGGCCTCGGGCAGGTCGTCCCAGCTCCGGCCGACCTGGGGAATCTGCACCATGTGGTCCATGAGCCAGATGCTCGAGAACCCGACCGACTCGGCCGTGGCGGCGACCTC
>DASXYV010000031.1:0-2293 GCA_036502305.1 Acidimicrobiales bacterium | reverse complement strand
CCCGCGGTCCCGCCGCCCGGCCGAGGCCGGCGGGACGGGGCGCCGAAGGAGCCCGAGGACGGCGCCGGGACGGTCAGGGAGGCCGCGCCTCCGGCCGACCCCAAGGTTCGCCAGGCCATAGCCGCCGCCACCGAGGAGGTCGTGTCACCCCAGACATCCTCGGGGAGTCGTCGTCGCCGGCGAGGGGCCGGGCCCCCGCCCCAGGCGGTCAACGATCCGCTGACGTTCATCAGGTTCATCGCCGACCACCCCCTGGGCCAGCTGGTCGAAGGCGAGGTGGAGAGCTTCACGTCGCACGGCGCCTTCGTGCGGGTCGAGGACGCTCAGGCCTACGTGCCGGTCTCCGGTCTCGGCGACCCGCCGCCGCGCAGCGCCCGGCGGGCCCTGCGGCGGGGGGAGCGCCGGCCCTTCGTGCTGCAGGCCCTGGACCCGCAGCGGCGGGGAGTGGAGCTGGCCCTGCCGGAGTACGCCCACGTGGCCGGGTCGCCGAGCGAGGAGACGGTGGAGGCCGAGATCTCGGAGGCGACGGGCACCGACGAGGTCGTCCCCCACGCCGAGCGGGGCGCGACGCGCAACCGTGGCCGGAAGGCGAAGGCCCCAGAGAAGGTGGACGAAGAGAAGGCGGAGGCCGGGAAGGGGAGGCAGCGGGCCGAGAAGGCCGACGGCCCGGCCCAGCTGGCCAAGGCGGCGACAACCAAGAAGGCCAAGACAGCGGTGAGGAAGAAGGCGGCGGCGAAGACGCCGGCCAAGGCGGCGGCGAAGGCGGCGGCGAAGACCGGGAAGACCACGAAGCCATCGAAGGTGAGCACGGCCAAGGCGACCAGGGCCAAGGGGTCCACCACTGCGGGAACGACCAAGACCGCCAAGAAGACGGCCAAGAAGGCGACGAAGGACAAGTCCGCGGGAGCGACGGTCGGAGCCAAGGCCAAGGCCACGACGAGGACCGCGAAGGCCAGGGCGTCCGAGGGCCGAGCCAAGAAATGACGGAGGTCGCAGATCGCGGCCCAGCACGACGTGTCGATGCGACAAGATGGCGCCGATGCGGATCGCCACGTGGAACGTCAACTCACTGAACGCCCGGCTGCCCAGGGTGGAGGAGTGGATCAGGTACGCCCAGCCGGACGTGCTGTGCATGCAGGAGACCAAGGTGGCGGACGCCACCTTCCCGGCGATGGCCTTCGCCACCCTCGGGTACGAGGCGGCCCACCACGGCACCGGCCGGTGGAATGGGGTGGCGATCGCCAGCCGGGTCGGCATCAAGGACGTGTCGGCCGGCTTCTCCGACGAGGGCGGCAGCGAGGCTGCCCAGGGCCGCTTCGTCAGCGCCATCTGCGGTGACGTGAGGGTGTCGAGCGTCTACGTCCCGAACGGGCGGAGCGTCGGCAGTGAGCACTACCAGGCCAAGCTGGACTGGCTGGCCGAGCTGCGCACGCATCTGATGAAGACCTGCGATCCGATGGCACCGATGGCCGTCTGTGGCGACTTCAACGTCGCTCCCGAGGACCGCGATCTCTGGGACCCATCGCGCTTCCAGGGGGCCACGCACGTCAGCGAGCCGGAGCGAAAGGCCCTCGCTGAGCTGGAGGAATGGGGCCTGGTCGACGCCTTTCGTCAGCGATACGACGAAGATGGCCTGTTCTCGTGGTGGGACTACCGGGCGGGTGACTTCCACCAGCACCGAGGGATGCGCATCGACCTGATCCTCGTCACCAGACCCCTCGCGGAGCGGGTCGGGTTCGCCCTGATCGACCGCTTCGCCCGCAAGGGAAAGCTGCCGTCCGACCACGCACCGGTCCTCGTCGACTTCGACCTGGACGGAGCAGCGCTCACTCCCTGACGATCTCTCGCGACCGGGCCCGATCGGCACCGGCTCCGGACCAGCGCGACGTCAGACCAGCTGGGTGCGGAGCTTGGTCAGTCCCGATCCGAGGGTGGCCCGCAGATCGGCGCGGGACAACCCGGTATCAGCGTGGAGCTGCTTCATGGACCTGATCTCGTGACCCCCGACCCCGAACCGGGCACCGATCAGGAGCCGCTCGAGTGGTTCGAGGTCGTCGAGGACCCGGTCAGGGAGCGAGCGCACGGAGACGAGGTCCTCGTCGATGACGGCGGCGGGGTCAATGAGCTCGCCCTCCTCGTCGGGATAGGGCCAGCCGTCCTCGCTCGGCCACATGAACGAACGCATATCACTTTTCTCGCGCCGTTGGCACCCGCCGTCAACCCTCCGGGCGGGGAGACGAGCCTACGCGGACCGCCGATGCTGGGACACCAGGTCGAGCAGCGCCTCGCCGTA
>DASXYV010000030.1:0-6086 GCA_036502305.1 Acidimicrobiales bacterium | reverse complement strand
TCGTAGCCTTGGCTGGAAACCACTCCTGACCTGGTAGAAGGGCACCGATGGCCGACACCGACGTCCTCGTAGCTCCCAACATCCTCGAGTATCCCTACACCCGCACCGTCGGACCGGTCCTCGGTCGCTTCATGACGGGCCTGCGCGAAGGCCGCATCGAGGGTGTGCGGGCCGAGGACGGGCGGGTGCTCGTGCCGCCGGCGGAGTACGACCCCGTCACCAGCGCGCCCCTCGACGAGTTCGTGGAGGTGGGCGAGGCCGGTGTCGTGACGACCTGGGCGTGGGTCAACGAGCCCCGCGCCAACCAGCCGCTGGACCGGCCCTTCGCCTGGGCCCTCATCAGGCTCGACGGCGCCGATACGGCCCTGCTCCACGCCGTGGACGCGGGCGACGAGGCCCGGATGTCATCTGGCATGCGGGTCCGAGTCAAGTGGCGAGCCGAGCGCGCGGGCGAGATCCAGGACATCGCCTGCTTCGTGCCCGAGGAGGGACCATGAGCGAGACCGACACCGTCGAGCCGGTCCGCAGCATCCGGGCCCCGGCGCGCCTCGAGTACCGGTTCACCGCAGGCGCGGCGCAGTCGCGGTTCCTGCGGCACATCGCCGAGGGGAAGATCCTGGGCCAGCGCTGCCCACAGTGCGGCAAGGTCTACGTGCCGCCGCGCGGCGCCTGCGCGGCTGACGGTGTGGCGACCAAGGAGGAGGTGGAGCTCGCCCACCGCGGCACCGTGACGACGTTCTGCGTCGTCAACGTTCCGTTCTACGGGCAAAAGATCGAGATCCCATATGTCTCGGCGACCATCCTGCTGGACGGGGCCGACATCGGCCTGATGCACCTCCTCCAGGAGGTCGAGGCCGATCAGGTGCACATGGGCATGCGGGTGGAGGCGGTGTGGGCCCCACCTGAGGAGCGAGGACCGACGCTCGAGAGCATCCGCTACTTCCGGCCGACCGGGGAGCCCGACGCGGACTTCGAGACCTACAAGGCGTACGTCTGATGCGCGACGTCGCCGTGGTGTCGTTCGCCCAGCTGCCCAACGTACGCAACCAGGACACGCGCAACGAGGTCGAGATGCTCATGCCGGTGATCTCCGAGGCCATCGAGGCCTCTGGCATCCCCCGCAAGCAGATCGGCTTCACCGTCTCTGGCAGCTGCGACTACCTGGTCGGCGCGCCCTTCTCCTTCGTCACCGGTCTCGACGCGGTGGGGGCGTGGCCACCGATCCAGGAGTCGCACGTGGAGATGGACGGGGCCTGGGCCCTGTACGAGGCGTGGGTCCGCCTGCAGCACGGGGACGTCGACTCGGCGCTCGTCTACTCCTTCGGCAAGTCGTCGCTCGGCCCCCTGCGCGACATCCTGGTGCTGCAGCTCGATCCGTACTGCGCCGCTCCGTTGTGGCCGGACTCGGTCAGCGTGGCCGCCCTCCAGGCCCGGGCCTGGCTCGACTCGGGTCACGACGAGTCCGAGATGGCCGAGGTGGCGGCGCGCAGCCGGCGGGACGCCATGGCCAACCCGATGGCCCAGCTGTCGGGTGAGCGCGATCCGGGCACCATGCTGAAAGAGCCGTATCTGGTCTCTCCCTTGCGGCGCCACGACTGCCCGCCGCTGTCGGACGGCGCGGCCGCCGTGATCCTCGCCGCCGGCGATCTCGCCCGCCAGGTGTCGGAGCGGCCGGCGTGGATCCGCGGCCTGGACCACCGCATCGAGGCGCACGGGCTCGGGGTGCGGGACCTGACATCCTCGCCCTCGACAGCCCTCGCCGGCCGCAAGGCGGGCGCCGACGGCGTCGACGTGGCCGAGCTGCACGCCCCATTCACACACCAGGAGCTGATCCTGCGCGAGGCGCTCGGGCTGGGTCCGCAGGTCACGGTCAACCCGTCGGGCGGCGCGCTGTCCGCCAACGCCATGATGGTGGCGGGCCTCACCCGCATCGGAGAGGCGGCCCGCCGGATCATGGACGGCAGTGCGGCGCGCACCCTCGGTCACGCCACCTCGGGTCCGTGCCTGCAACAGAACCTCGTCTGCGTGATGGAGGCCGGCTGATGTCCGAGACGTGCGCGGTGGTGGGCATCGGACAGACCAAGTACTCGGCGACCCGAGGCGACGTGTCGATGCCCGGCCTGCTGCGCGAGGCCGCGACCCGGGCGCTCGAGGACGCGGGGTCCGGGTGGGCCGACATCGACGCCGTGGTGATCGGCAAGGCGCCGGACATGTTCGAGGGCGTGATGATGCCCGAGCTCAGCCTCGCCGATGCCCTCGGCGCCGTGGGCAAGCCCATGATGCGGGTGCACACGGCTGGAAGCGTCGGTGGGTCCACTGCCCTCGTCGCGGCCAGCCTGGTGCAGGCCGGCATCCACCGGCGGGTGCTCACGGTCGCCTACGAGAAGCAGTCCGAGTCCGACGCCATGTGGGCGCTGTCGAGGCCGCTCCCGTTCGCGCCGCCGACCCTCGCCGGCGCCGGCGGCTACTTCGCTCCCCTCATCCGCGCCTACATCCGCCGCTCGAACGCCCCCGACCACGTCGGGATCATGGTGGGGGTGAAGGACCGGGAGAATGCCCTCCGCAATCCGTATGCCCACCTCCACCTCGAGGACATCAGCTTCGAGAAGGTGGCCGAGTCGCCCATGCTGTGGGACCCGATCCGGTATCTCGAGACCTGCCCGTCGTCCGACGGCGCCTGCGCCATGGTGCTCGCCGACGAGGCCGGCGGCGAGGGATCACCCAGCCCTCCGGCCTGGATCCACGGCACGGCCATGCGCAGCGAGCCGACGATGTTCGCCGGTAGGGACGCGGTGAACCCAAGGGCCGGGCGCGACTGCGTCGCCGACCTCTACGGCCAGGCCGGGATCACCGATCCCCGCCGCCAGATCGACATGGCCGAGATCTACGTCCCGTTCAGCTGGTACGAGCCCATGTGGATGGAGAACCTGGGGTTCGCGCCCGACGGCGAGGGCTGGAAGATGACCGACGACGGGAGCACGTCGTTCCAGGGCGACCTTCCGATCAATCCCTCCGGCGGTGTCCTCTCGTCGAACCCCATCGGGGCGTCGGGCATGATCCGCTTCGCCGAGGCCGCTCTCCAGGTGCGGGGCCAGGCGGGCGAGCACCAGGTCGACGGCGCTCGGCTCGCCCTGGGGCACGCCTACGGCGGGGGCTCCCAGTTCTTCGCCATGTGGTTGGTGGGGGCGGCGAAACCGTAGGTGGGCGCGTGACCTACGACGAGATGGGTCTCTTTCGCGAGAACGCCGACGAGGTGGGGCTGCAGTGGAAGGGCCCCCCGGTCGTCGAGCGCCGCGACGTCGAGGTGGCCGACGGCCGGCAGGTGAGCGCGCTGGTGTGGGGGATGGGCGACCCCGACGTCGTCCTCCTGCACGGGGGCGCGCAGAATGCCCACACCTGGGACACCGTTGCCCTCTCCCTGGACCGGCCGCTGGTGGCCATCGACCTCCCGGGGCACGGCCGCTCCGACTGGCGCGAGGACCACCAGTACTCGCCCGCATGGCTGGCCGACGACGTCGCCGTGGCGATGGGCGAGCTGGCGCCTCGGGCGGCAGCGGTGGTGGGAATGTCGCTCGGCGGCCTCACCGCCGTCAGCCTGGCCGCCCGCTACCCCGCGATGGTGCCGCGGCTGATCCTGGTCGACGTCACGCCGGGTGTCGATCGGGCCAAGGCCGAGCCCATCATCGCTTTCGTCTCCGGGCCCGAGCGCTTCGCCAGCTTCGACGAGATCCTCGACCGGACGGTGGAGCACAACCCCACCCGGAGCGTGTCGTCGCTGCGCCGGGGGATCCTCCACAACGCTCGTGAGCTTCCGGACGGGTCGTGGGAGTGGCGCTACGACCGGGTGCGGGGCTCGTTGTCGGATGGAGTCCTGCCCGACGTGACGAACCTCTGGGACGAGCTCGGGTCGGTCACCGTTCCGCTCCTGCTGGTGCGGGGAGGCAGCTCGGGTGTCGTGGGCGACGAGGACGTGGCCGAGCTGCGGCGGCGGCGGCCTGCGGCAGAGGTGGTCGTGGTGGACGGCGCTGGCCACAGCGTCCAGGGCGACCGACCCGTGGAGCTGGCCGGCATCATCGCCGACTTCCTCGCCCGATAGCCCGACGTCCTGTCGCGATCAGGGCCAGGAAGGCTCGATGTCGCTCGGCTGCTCGTGCTCCGCTGACTCCGTCTCTGGCGCTGACTCCGTCTCTGGCACCCGATCGTGCCCGAGGTAGCTCTCCAGCGCCTCCACGTTCCCCCGCACGTGGTTCAGCTCGTCGAGCAGGGACCGCCGCTGGTCCTCGACGCGCTCGCGCTCGAGCCGCACCTCCTGGATGCGAGCCTGGGCGTCGTTCCAGACGGCTCCAGACCGTTCCTCGGCCATCGCCCGGCCCTGCTCGAGGTAGAGGTCGACCTGCTGGTGGGACTCCAGCCGCAGCTTTGAACCTGTCTCCTGATCAAAGCGGACCGCCTCGAGGATCTTCGCCGCCCGGGCCTCGGCCGCCGCCAGCATCTCGGCCCCAGCCTGCTCTGCCACCTGCTTCTCCGCCTTGGCTTCGTTCTCCATCTTGATCATCAGCTCGTGCGCGTCGTCGGACGTCACCCGGAGGATCTGGTCGGTCACGTCGTGCAGCCACTGGACCGACTCCGGTGGGCCCTCGGCTCCCCGGTGCTCCAGCTCGGCGATCTTCGCCTCGAGGGCGTTGGCGTGCCGGTCTGCCTCGGTCAGCTCCGCCTCGATGTCGTGCAGGCGAGCCTGGAACTCCACGGCAGCGCGGTCGTTCGCCACCAGGCGGACGTCGACCTCGTCGCGGTCGTAGCCACGGGCAGCGACCCGGAGACGGACCCGAGAGGGACCGTCTTCGGTCATTGGGGCCTCGCTGATAGACGCCTCCCCAGCTTTGCCTCCATCCACCATGTCCTACACCCCCGACGATCTGCCAGGCAAACGGGACGAGGGGGATTGTCCGAGGTGGGCGACCCTGGGCGCCCGTCAGACCGCCCCGGCGGTGGGCCTCACCCCCCGCCCGGCGTCCGACCGCTGACCTGGGCGGCGCCCAGGCGGGCATCAAGAGGTCGAGGGCGCGAAGTGGACGGCCACCTCGTTCCAGAACGTCGCGAGGGTGTCGCCGGCGCGGCTGGCTGGGCCCATGGTCCAGTCAGGGACGATGAGCTCGTCGACTCCCGCCCGCTGGTACTCGCCGACCTGATCGGCGACCTCGGTGGGGGTCCCGATGAGGCGGGGGCGACCGGAGTCGCGCTCGCGGTGGCGCTTCAGCCAGCTCTCGTCGGTGCTCATGTAGAGGAGCGCCTGTGTCGAGCGGGCGATCGTGGCAGGGTCGCGGCCGATGCTCTCGCAGTGACGGTCGAGCACCGCCGACTTGTGGCGGAACACCTCTGTCGTCGCCCACGAGTTCCACTCGTCCGCGAAGCGGGCGGCGATTCGCATCGTGCGCCGCTCGCCCCGGCCTCCGACGAGGAGCGGAAGCCGTCCGCGCACCGGCTTGGGCTCGCAGGGTGCCGCCCTCAGCTGGTAGTGACGCCCATCGAATGTCGTTGTCGGGTTGCGCAGGAGCGAGGTGATGACCTCGCAGGCCTCCTCGAGCTTGTCGAGGCGGGTCGGCACGTCGAGGAGGTCGATCCCGTAGGCCGCGTGCTCGTTGACCTGCCAACCGGCCCCGAGGCCGAGGACGAATCGCCCCCCGCTCACGTGGTCGACCGTCACCGCGGCGTTGGCGAGGACCGCCGGATGGCGGTACAGATTGCCGCACACGAGCGTCCCGAGTCGTAGGCGGTCGACGCGAGACGCGAGCGCGGCGACGAGCGCCCAGCTCTCGAGCACGGCGCCAGGCAGGGGATTGCCGTCCGGATCGTTCGGCATGAAGTGATCGGCGACGTAGGCGCCATTCCAACCGGCGCGGTCGCAGCCCACCACCAGCTCGAGGATCTCGGCCCAGGGGCGCTCGGGGCTGGGCCACACGCTGAACCGCACGGACTCAGGCTACTGGTCCGGGTCGTGAGCTCCGGGCTGCATGGCGCGCAGGTCCTCGAGGGTGAGCGACGGACCGCTGAGCTTGTCGGCGCGCGCTCCCGGAGCCGCCAGTCCG
>DASXYV010000029.1:0-3127 GCA_036502305.1 Acidimicrobiales bacterium | reverse complement strand
GACCCTGCTGCCCCATCTCCGCCGCCGACCCCTCACCTTGAAGCGCTACCCCAACGGGGTGGACGCCGGCTTCTTCTACGAGAAGCAGTGCCCGTCACACCGGCCCGACTGGGTCGAGACGGTCGAGATCCCGAGCGAGCGCACCAAGGGAAAGACCGTCAACTACTGCACGGCCGAGGACCTACCCACCCTGGCGTGGCTCGCCAACCTGGCCGCCATCGAGCTCCACCCGCTCCTGGCCCGGGCCGACGGCGACGACGATCGCTCGTCGCGTGACGCCGTGAACCGGCCCACCATGGTCGCCTTCGATCTGGACCCGGGACCGCCGGCCGACGTGGTGACCTGCGCCCAGGTGGCGTGCTGGCTGCGCGAGGTGCTGAACGACCTGGGCCTGGCGTCCTTCCCGAAGACGTCCGGCTCCAAGGGGCTCCAGGTCTACGTTCCCCTCAACACCCCGCACACCTACGACGACACCAAGCCCTTCGCCCACGCCATCGCCCGCCTGCTGGAGAAGCACCACCCCGACCACGCCCTCGAGAAGATGGACAAGAGCCTGCGGCGGGGCAAGGTGCTCATCGACTGGAGCCAGAACCACATCACTAAGACGACCATCTGCGCGTACTCCCTGCGGGCCCGGCCGCACCCCACGGTCTCGACACCGATCTCGTGGGAAGAGGTCGAGAGGGGGCGGGAGGCGGACGGCGCGCAGCGGCTCCATTTCGAGGCCAATGAGGTGCTGGAGCGGCTGGAGCGGTCGGATGACCTGTTCGCACCGGTCCTCGAGCTCGAGCAGCGCCTCCCCCAGATCGGCTGAGGAAGCCAGCGCATCGTGCGCCGATTGCTGCCCGACCCGACCGACGATGTCGATCTCGACGAGGCCTACGCCCTCCCGGGCCCGGGCCGGCTCCACGTGCGGGCCAACTTCGTGTCCAGCGTCGACGGCGCCGCCGAGGTGGGGGGCCGGTCCGGCGGCCTGTCCTCAGATGCCGACCACCGCCTCTTCTCGGTGCTGCGGGGCCTCTGCGACGTCGTGCTGGTCGGAGCCGGGACCGTGCGCCACGAGCGCTACGGACCCGCCCGGCCGAGCACAGAGCGCCGCGCCTGGCGACAGCAGCACGGCCTCACCGCGGTGCCACCCCTTGCCGTGGTCACCTCCCGGATCGACCTCGACCTGGAGAGCGCCTTCTTCACCGAGGCCACGACGCGCCCGGTGATCCTCACGACGGGTGCCGCCCCTGTCGAGCGCCACCTCCGGGCGGCCGAGGTGGCCGAGGTGGTCGTGTGCGGCGACACCGAGGTGGACCTGGGCACGGCGTTGGAGGCGCTCGTCGAACGCGGTCTCACCCGCGTGCTGTGCGAGGGCGGTCCCCACATGCTGGACCAGCTCGTCACCGCTGGCCGCCTGGACGAGCTCTGCCTCAGCCTCTCCCCGGTGATCGCCGGACCCGAGCGCCTGCGCATCATCGGTGGCCCTCCCTTGGACGCGCCGGCGCGCCTCGAGCTGGGCCACGTTCTCGCCGCCGAGGGAATGCTGTTCCTCCGCTACACCTCGGCCGTCCCGCCGGGTGAGCGGCGCTCAGTCGTGTGACGCCGCCCACTCCAGCAGACGCTCGGCGGGCCAGCTGTTGACGATCGATTCGACCTGCACACCGCAGTCCGCCGCGCGCGCACAACCGTAGGGCTGCCACTCCAGCTGGCCCGGTGCGTGGGCGTCGCTGTCGATCGACACCTTGCAGCCGGTGTCGACCACCTCGCGAAGCAGGCGTTTGGGAGGGTCGAGACGCTCAGGGCGGCAGTTGATCTCCACGGCCTTGTCGAAGGTGGCCGCGGCGCCGAACACCTCGTCGGCGTCGAAGCTCGACTCCGGCCGCCCGCGACCGACGACCATGCGCCCCGTGCAGTGCCCGAGCACGTCCACGTAGGGGCTGCGCAGCGCGGCCACCATGCGTCGGGTCATGGCCGCACCGTCCATGCGCAGCTTTGAGTGGACGCTCGCCACCACCACGTCGAGGCGCGCCAGCAGGGCCTCGTCCTGATCGAGCGAGCCGTCCTCGAGGATGTCCACCTCGACGCCGGTCAGGATGCGAAATGGGGTCAGCTCGGCGTTGAGCTCCGCGACCACCTCCAGCTGGCGCTCGAGGCGCTCGGCCGTCAGGCCGTTGGCCACCGTGAGCGACGGCGAGTGGTCCGTGAGCACCACGTAGTCATGACCCAGGGCGGCCGCGGTGCGGGCCATGGTCCCGATGGGGCTGCCGCCGTCGGACCAGTCCGAGTGCGTATGACAGTCGCCGCGCAGCCGGGACCGGATGTCCGCTCCCTGGCCGGGATCGGGCGCGGGCGTCGCTTCGAGGCGGGCCAGGTACGCCGGCACCTCCCCGGCCAGCGCCTCGTGCACCACGCGCGCCGTCGTGTCGCCGACGCCGGGAAGCTCCTGGAGGCGCCCGGTCCGATCGCGCTCGGCGATCTCCTCCGGACCGATCGCTGACAACGTCGCCGCCGCCGTGCGGAACGCCCGCACCCGATAGGCGCGCTCGCCTTCCCGTTCCAGCAGGAAAGCGATCCGCTCGAGAGCCTCCACCGGTCCCATGATCGGACCCTACGCCACCCTGGACGCGACAGCGTCCAGGGTGGTCTGGACGCGTCCTGGGTCGTCGAGCGACTCCGCCAGGTGCGGACGTCGGAGGTAGAAGGCGACGAGAACAGCGAGCAGGAGGACAGCCGTACCGACGACGACCGTCCGCAGACCGACACGGTCGGCGACCGCGCCCTGGATGATGGCGCCGATGGGATAGATGACGCCCAAGGCCAGCATGTAGAGGCTGAGTATCCGGCCCCGCAGGGCTTCCGGCGCCCGCAGCTGCACCACGGTGTTGAGACCGGCCAGCACCCCGATGTACGCCGCCCCCACCGCCAGAAGGGCGACCGCCGCCAGCGCCAGGTTGGGCGCCAACCCGTAGAGGACGAGGAGGACGGGCAGGAGGGCGAGGTCGGCGATCAAGAGCCGTCGCCGCCCGACGCGCGCGGCCACCGGCATCAGGGCCAGGGCGCCGATGACAGCGCCGATCCCCTGGGCCGTGACCAGCACCGCCGTGCCGCTCGCCTGGTGGTGGAAGAGCTTGATCGCCAT
>DASXYV010000028.1:0-2727 GCA_036502305.1 Acidimicrobiales bacterium | reverse complement strand
GCGGCCGACTCGGCGCGCGACGGCCTGCGCCTCTCGGGTCTCGATCCGGCGGGCATCTTTCTCGGCAAGGCGGCCGCCGTCGCCGTCCAGCTGCTGGTGCTCGAGGCCCTCCTTGCCGCCGGCGTCATCGTGCTCTACGGCTCGCACCTGCACGGGCCTCTGTTGCTGGTCGGGTCGACCTCGGCGGCCACGGTGGGCCTGGCCGCCGCCGGCACTGTCTATGGGGTGCTGGCAGCCGGCCTTCGGGTGCGCGAGACCCTGCTGCCGCTGCTGCTGCTTCCTGTGGTGGCGCCGGTGCTGCTGGCCGCCACCCGGGCCTGGGAGGCGGCGCTCTCGGGCACTCCCGCCGATGGCAATCCGTGGCTCCAACTGCTCGGCGTCTTCGCCGTGGTCTACGTGACGGTCGGTGTGGTCGCCTTCGGTCCGCTCCTGGAGGACGCATGAAGCCGATCACGCCCGCGCGCGCCACCCGGGCCCTGGGCATCGCCGCGTTGGCGGCGGTGGCCGCCACGGTCGCCCTCGGGCTGTGGGTCACGCCCCCCGACGTTGTACAGGGCGACCTCGTGCGGCTCATCTACGTGCATCCCCCCGTGGCCTGGGTGGCCTACCTGGCCTTTGCCGTGACCGCCCTCGCCAGCGTGCTCTACCTCTGGCCGAGGACTCGATCGCTGGCCTGGGACCGCCTAGCCGGGGCGTCGGCGGAGGTGGGGGTGGTCTTCACCGCCCTGACGCTGGTCACCGGGTCCATCTGGGGTCGACCCACCTGGGGTGTGTGGTGGACCTGGGACGCCCGGCTGACCACCACCGCCCTGCTGCTCGTCCTCTATCTCGGTTACCTGGCCCTGCGACGGGTGACGGGTCAGCCCGAGACGCGCGCGAAGCGCTCGGCGGTCGCCGCCCTGGTCGCGGTGGTCGACGTGCCCATCGTCCACCTCTCGGTGGTGTGGTGGCGGACGCTGCACCAGTCGGCCACGGTGCTCACGCCGAACATCCAGCCGACCATCCATGGGTCGATGGCGTGGACCATGCTGCTGGGCTTCTGTGCGTTCACCCTCGTCTACGCCTGGCTGCTCGTGCACCGGTACCGCCTCGAGACCCTCGAGGAGCGGCTCGAAACCGAGGGGCTGTCCATGGCTCTGGCGGAGCGCCGGGCCGAGGCGGCTGAGCGCGTCGTGGCCCCCCAGGACCCGGCCGACGGCCGATCCGCCGACCTGCGGTCAGCCGACGAGCCGGTGGTGAGCCGGTGAGCGGCTACGTGGAGGCCGGCTACGCCGTCGTCGGCGTCACGCTGTCGGCCTACGGCGTCTGGATGTCGCTGCGAACACGGTCCATCCACAGGGCCGTGGGCCCAGCCCGCGCCGGCGACGACGGCGACGCGGAGCCCCGCGGGTGGCGCTGACAAGGGCACGGCCCCGGAGCCACGGCTCCCGGCGGCTGTGGTTGGCCGGGATCGTCGTGCTCGGTGCCATCGGCTTCCTGGTCTATCGGGGCCTCGGCAACTCCGTCGTCTATTTCAAGACGGCCGACGAGGCGGTGGCGTCACGTGCCCAGCTCGGCAGCCGCGACTTCCGGATCGAGGGCGTGGTGGTGCCCGGTTCCGTGCGACCGACGGGGAGCGACGTCGCCTTCTCCATCGCCAGCAAGGGCGTCCAGGTCCCGGTGGTCAACCAGGGGTCCGCGCCGCAGATGTTCCAGCCGAGCGTCCCCGTAGTCCTCGAGGGCCACTTCGCCGGACAGCAGTTCCTGAGCGACCAGATCATGGTCAAGCACTCCGCCGTCTACATCGGCCAACACCCGGGCCGGGTGACAGCGCCCGACGGCAGTACCCGATGAACGCCGCCATCGGCCGCGACGCCGTCCTGCTCGGCTTCCTGGCCGCGGTCGTCGGGGCGGCGACGCTCGCCGTGGGTCTCGTTCGGCGCCGCCCCGGTGCCCTGCGCAACGGCGTCGTCTACGCCGGGCTGCTGCTGCTGGCGGCGCTGGTGGCCGCCGGGGCCATGGAGCACGGCCTGATCAGCCACGACTTCTCATTGACCTACGTGGCCCAGAACAACAGCCGCGAGACACCGCTGCTGTTCACCGTGACCGGCATGTGGTCGGCGCTGGAGGGATCGATCCTGCTGTGGGCCCTCATCCTCTCGGGCTACATCGCGGCCATGGCGTGGCGCTTCCGACGACGGGCGGAGGACCCGATAGTGGGCTGGGCCACGCTCACGTGCTTCGTCGTCGCCGCCTTCTTCTTCGGGCTGATGCTGGGACCGGCCAACCCCTTCCACACCGTGACCGGCGCGGTACCGCTCGACGGCTTGGGTCCCAACCCTCTGCTCCAGGACCATCCGTTGGTGGCCTTTCACCCGCCGCTGCTGTACCTCGGATTCGTAGGGTTCACGATCCCGTTCTCGTTCGCTGTGGCCGCCCTCGTCACCGGCCGCCTGGGCGAGGGATGGCTCGTCGAGACGCGGCGGTGGACGCTCTTCGCCTGGGGTCTGCTCACCGTGGGCATCGTGCTGGGTGCGTGGTGGTCCTACCAGGTGCTCGGCTGGGGCGGCTTCTGGGCGTGGGACCCGGTCGAGAACGCCTCGTTCCTCCCCTGGCTCTGTGGGACGGCCTACCTCCACTCGGTCATGGCCCAGGAGCGGCGCGGGCTGCTCCGGGTGTGGAACCTGTCCTTGCTCATGGCCACCTTCAGCCTCACGATCCTCGGCACCTTCCTGACCCGTTCGGGTG
>DASXYV010000027.1:0-2948 GCA_036502305.1 Acidimicrobiales bacterium | reverse complement strand
TCGAGCGCTTCGACGGGCTGCACATCCTGGTGAACAATGCGGCCACGAACCCCTACATGGGCCGAGCCGTCGACATCGACCTCCCCCGCTACGACAAGACGATGGAGGTGAACCTGCGCGGCCCCCTCGCATGGACCCAGGAAGCTTGGCGACAGGCTCTCCAGGCCGGCGGCGGCACGGTGGTGAACATCTCGTCCGTCGGTGGGATGACCCACGGGGGCCCTATCGGCATCTACGACGTCACCAAGGCGGGCCTCATCCATCTCACCAAGCACCTCGCCACCGAGCTGGGCCCGCAGGTACGGGTGAACGCCATCGCACCGGGTCTGGTCAAGACCGATTTCGCTCGCGCCTTGTGGCAATCGGGCAGCGACGAGGACTCCTGGCCGTGGCCGCTCCGGCGCCTCGGCCGGCCCGAGGACGTCGCCGACGCCGCCGTCTTCCTCGCCAGCGACCTCGCCTCGTGGATCACCGGTCACGTCCTCGTCGTCGACGGCGGCGGGCACCTCGGTGGCCTCGGGGCGGGCGGCTGATCGACCCCTCACGGGGCCGCGTCCGCTCCCCTCGTACATCACCTCTGTTCCACATCTGGTCGAAAGCGGGAGCGGCGTCCACCGGCTGAGCCCGCCACCAAATGTGGAACGCGCGGACTCTCGCCGTGCCGACAGAGGTCGCCGGTCAGACGATCCTCGACCGCTGCTCGGCCCAGTAGCGATCCCGGAGCACGCGCTTGTAGAGCTTGCCGGTCGGCAGCCGGGGCAGGCTGGGATCGAAATCGACCGACCGTGGGCACTTGTAGGTCGCGAGGTGCGCCCGGCAGAACTGGATGAGCTCCCGCTCCAGCTCCGGCCCCGGCTCGGCCCCCTCCGCGGGCTGGATGATCGCCTTGACCTCCTCGCCGAGGTCCTCGTTGGGGACCCCGATGACGGCCGCGTCGAGAACCTTCGGGTGCGTCACGAGAAGGTTCTCGGCTTCCTGCGGGTAGATGTTCACGCCGCCCGAGATGATCATGTACGTCCGCCGATCGGTCAGGTACATGTACCCGTCCTCGTCGAGGTACCCGACGTCGCCGACAGTGCTCATGGTCCCGGTCGGGTCTCGCGACTCGGCGGTCTTCTCCGGGTCGTTCCAGTACTCGAAGTTCGTCGCCCCCCGAAACCACACGGTTCCCGGCGACCCCGCCGCGCACTCCTTGCCGTCGTCGTCGAGGATCACCGGCTCCCCCAACACGGGCCGCCCCACCGTTCCCCGGTGGGCCAGCCACTCGGCGGAGTCACAGAAGCTACAGCCGTTTCCCTCCGTCGCCGCGTAATACTCGACGATGATGGGGCCCCACCACTCGATCATCTGCTCCTTCACCGGCACCGGGCACGGCGCGGCCGCGTGGATGATCGTCTCGAGCGACGACATGTCGTACGCCTCTCGGACCTCGTCGGGCAGCTTGAGCATGCGGCTGAACATGGTCGGCACGACCTGGGAGTGCGTGACCCGGTGACGTTGGACGAGGCGGAGGAACTGCTCGGCGTCGAACCGCTCCATGATGATCGCCGTGGCGCCGAGGCGTAGCGACAACGCCACGCTCGCCTGCGGTGCCGAATGATAGAGAGGAGCCGGCGAGAGGTACACCATGCCTTCCCGCATCCGCCACAACCGCTGCAAGAACGCCAGCAGGGGGAGCGGATCCTCCGGATGCGCATCGGGCATTGGACGGAGGATGCCTTTGGGCCGACCGGTGGTTCCCGAGGAGTACAGCATGGCCAGCCCGAGCTGCTCGTCGGCGACGGGGTCGGCCGGGTAGGGGGCCACCGTCTCCTCGAAGGACTGGAACCGCGCGTCGTTGCCCCCGCTTCCGACCATCAGGAACAGCTCCACGTCAGGGCACATCGGCGCCGCCGCCAGGGCCACCTCCCGTTTGGCCGCCGAGGCGATCAGGATGCGAGCCCGAGAGTCGTTTACGACGTAGGCGAGCTCGTCGGCCGTGAGGTAGGAGTTGATGCACGTGTAGTAGAGCCCCGTGCGCTCGGCCGCGGCCTCGGTCTCCAGGTACCGGGCATTGTTCTCCATGAAGATGGCCAGGTGGTCCCCGCGCCGAAGTCCACGGTCCCGGAACAGGTGCGCGAGCCGGTTGGCACGGGCTTCCAGCTCACCGAAGCTGACCGTCTCGCCTGTGGTCGCCATGACGAAAGCCGCCCGGTCGGGATGTCGCCTGGCGTGCGCTCCCGGGTACACGGCGCGGACCCCTAGGCAGCCGAGGTTTCGGCGCTGACGCCGCCGGTGGCATGTCGTGCCGCCTGCCACAGCAGGATGCGGCCGTTGAGCCAGCCGGGGGTCGTGCGCATTGCACGAGGTGCAAGGCTGAACACGCGGCCCGCGCTCGTCTGCAGCAGCGCGAGCCGCTGCTCCCGACGTCGGTCCCACGCAAACCCGAACTGCTCCCGGAGTGGCGCGGGCGTCGTGCCCACGGCCACCAGGCGATTGAGGGCGAGTGCGGGAGCCAGCGCCACGCGCACCCCCGCGGGCAGCGACGGATAAATGACGTCGTGACCCAGTCTGCGACCCTCGTCCGAGACCTTCAGCGTCCCCACCATCTCGTCGACATAGGCGCGGAACTCGCCGAGGCTCGCCGGCTGGTCTGCCACCGGCAGCCCGAAGACCTCGGCAACGAGCATCATCTCCCGGTAGTACGTGGTCTCTTCGGTGGGAGACAGCTCCTCGACCATCTCGGTGTAGGCGCGCAGCGCCGAGTCGGTGAGCGTGGCGTGCACCCAAAGCAGGTTGGCGGGGTCATTGGCCCGATAGCTCGCGCCGGTCACGAAGTCGTGGATGCGCTGGATCCGCCGGCCCACGGCGGCGGCGAGCGCTTCCGACCCGTAGACCACGGCGTAGGTCGCCTCCAGGGTGCCCTGCAGCCGGCGGAACGGGTTCGACTGGAAGTCACTGTGGTCCGC
>DASXYV010000026.1:0-1797 GCA_036502305.1 Acidimicrobiales bacterium | reverse complement strand
CGACCGCCCACCCGCCCCAAGACCCCGCTCGTGGTCGATGTGGTCGACGACGTCGTCGTGCTCGATGAGCTTGTCGTGGTGGGGGATGTCGTCGTCGTCGTCGGGGCCGACGTCGTCGTCGTGACCGGGGGACGGGTCGTGGGCGGGCGCGTCACGGCGGTCGTCGCCGGCACCGAGGTCGTCGTGGTCGTGGGCGTCGAGCCGCTGTTTCCACGCAACGCAAGCGCGATGCCGATGGCGGCCAGCGCGACCAGCACCACGGCCAGCAAGGCCACGGCGCGCAGTCGACCTGCCCGCTGATCACCCCCGGCTGGCGGGCCGGGCGGCGACACCGGTGGGGCCACCTCGTCGCCCCCGAGGACCGCAGTCCGCCCGTCCATCAGCGCTGTCGGTCCCACGGGCTCGGTCGCCAGCTTGGCCGTGGCCGCATCGGCGCCCGCCGCCAGGGCAGACGCGCCGGCCAAGCTCAGGCCGGCGGCGGCCGCCATCTGGGCGGCCGAGGCGAATCGCTGATCGGGATACCGAGCCAGGGCCCGGTCGATCGCTGCGGCCAGCCGCGGGTCGACACCGGGCCTACGCACCTCGAGGGGGACGGGCTCGGGCCGATCGGGATCGTGCACGAGCGCGGTGGCACGAGAGAACGGACGCATTCCTGCGAGGGCTTCGTAGAGCACCGCTCCGAGAGACCAGAGGTCCGAAGCAGGCGTGGCCGGCTCGCCGGCCAGGCGCTCGGGGGCCAGGTAGGCGGGGGTGCCGATGACGAGATTGGTCCCGGTGATGTCGCCTGTCTGGGTGTCGAGGAGGGGCTCCAGACCCTTGGCGATGCCGAAGTCGGCGACCTTGACCGAGCCATCGCGGGTCCACAGGATGTTCGACGGCTTGACGTCTCGGTGCACGATGCCCGCGGCGTGGGCGGCGGCGAGGGCGCCGAGCACCTCCGAAGCCAGGCGACGGGTCCCGGGCTCGTCCATCCGGCCCTCCCGGAGACGGTCGGCCAGGGTGGCACCCGGAAGACGCTCCATCACGATGTAGGGCCTGTCGCCGAGCTCTCCGGTGTCGAACACCGCGACGACGTTGGGGTGCACCAGGCGGGCAGCGGATCGGGCCTCGACCTCGAACCGCCGGCGCAGCCCCGGATCCCCGCTCAGGTCGGCCCGCAGCAGCTTGACGGCGACCGGCCGCTCGAGCCGCTCGTCCATGGCGTCGTAGACCTCCGCCATCCCGCCACTGCCGAGCGGGTGACCCAACCGGTACCGACCGGCGATCATCTCCCCGGTCACGCCGCCCGCTCCAGGTGCGCAGGCGCTCGGCGGTGGCCCGGAGGCACGAACAGCCTCAGTCCGCCCTGACGCCCACAGCGATCGGCGACCAGCCCCCGTTGCGATCGGGGCTCGCCCCCGACAGTGACTCCCTCAGGAGGCCTGGCGGAGGCGTCGAGCGGCCCGACGAGCGCGCCGTATGTCCCGGCGCTCCTCCTCGCTGGTGCCGCCCCAGATGCCGTACTCCTGGTTGGTGGTGACGGCGAACTCCAAGCACGCGGCCTGGGCGGCGCACTCGGCGCAGATCGCCTTGGCCGCAGCGATGGCTGTGACCGCCGCGCCCGTCACCCCGACAGGGAAGAAGACCTCGGGGTCCACCTCCTGGCAGGCGGCGTGCTGGCGCCACCGCTCGACGTCCCAGACTGCCCATCGAATCGACTCCACTGGCTCCTCCGGCGTAGCAGCTCTCATGCACACCGGCATCGCCGAACCCCATGTGACTGGCCCCCCGGTTGGGATGCCTCCGGGGCGGGCGCTT
>DASXYV010000025.1:0-9581 GCA_036502305.1 Acidimicrobiales bacterium | reverse complement strand
CCCCGGAGGGGTTGCGCGAGACGATGAAGATGATCGCCGCGGCCGACGGTGTCCCTGAGACGGTCGGCTCGGTGGACGATGCCAGCGCCGACGGCCCCGCGGGGGCCATCCCCGTTCGTGTGTACCGGCCCGCCGGCGCGGGCACGGCGCCACTGCCGATCCTCATCTGGTACCACGGTGGCGGGTGGGTGATCGGCGACCTTGACACCGCCGATACCACTTGCCGGAAGCTGGCCAACCGCTCGGGCGCGCTGGTGGTCTCGGTCGACTACCGCCTGGCGCCCGAGCACCCCGCTCCTGCGCCCGCCGAGGACTGCTGGGCAGCGCTGTGCTGGGTGGCGGGGGTCGCCACGGAGCTCGGCGGCGACCCCGCCCGGCTGGCAGTGGGGGGCGACAGCGCCGGTGGGAACCTGTCCGCGCTGCTCGCCGTGCGGGCGCGTGACAACGGTGGTCCGGCCCTCCGGTACCAGCTCCTCGTCTACCCGGCCACCGATCTCACCATGTCATACCCCTCGCACGCCGAGAACGGCGACGGCTACATGCTCACCAACGACGCGACCGCTTGGTTCCTCGGCCACTATCTCGGCCCCGACGACGACCCCAAGCATCCGTCGCTGTCACCCCACCACATCGACGACCTCAGCGGGCTCGCCCCCGCCTACATCATCACCGCCGAGTTCGACCCGCTTCGCGACGAGGGGGAGGCCTACGCCGCCCGCCTGCGTGACAGCGGCGTGGCTGTCGACCTGCGCCGCTACGACGGGATGATCCACGGCTTCTTCCAGATGGCGGGGGTCACGCCCGTGGCCGACTCGGCCGTGAGCGACGCTGCCTCCCGGGTGCGCGCCGCCTTCTCCTGAACGCCCGATCCTTCCACGCTCGACGACGGCGCGACGCTTATCCGCATGTCCCCGACACGCTTCCGCACTCCCGAGCGGCGCCGGCTCCGCCGCTTCGCAGTCGGTCGCCCGCAAGCGTCGGGCCTGGGTGCGGTCGCGCTGGCCGTCGTGCTGGCGGCCTGCGGATCGGGCCAGTCTCGAGCGACCGGCACGGGAACATCGCCATCGAGCCCCGGCAGCGCGCCCACGACTGTCCCGCCCACGACTGCCCCGCCGACCAGCCCGCCGACGACCGCCAAGCCGCCGCCCCCGGCGGGACGCCCCTACGGCGTCGGCCTGGCGACCGTCAGCTATGTGGAGCCGCCAGGTCATGTGGTCCCGGCTCCCTTCGCCGCAGGCGGAGCGGCATCGGCCCCGCGCCGGCTGGCGGTCCAGGTGCGCTATCCCTCGACGACACCGCCGTCGGGCAACGACACCGCGTTCGCGCCTCCGCAGCGAGGCGGTCCCTTTCCGCTGGTGGTCTTCGCGCCCGGTCTGAACGAAGACCCGCCCCCCTACCAGCCGCTCCTGCACGACTGGGCTCAGGCGGGGTTCGTGGTGGCGGCGACGACCTTCCCCGTCACCAGCCCCAGCGTGCCGAACTCCGGCGACAAGGAGCGGGACCTCCCCAATCAGCCCTACGACGTCACTTTCCTGATCGACACCCTCATCGCGGCGGCCAACAATCCCTCCGATCCTCTCCACCAGCTGGTCAATCCCGCCCAGGTCGCCGTCGCGGGCCAGTCCGATGGGGGCAACACTGCGCTGGCCACCGCTTACAACTCCGCCTACCGGGATCACCGGATCAATGCCGCGGTCATCCTCTCGGGCGCCCGCTACGGCTATCCGGGCGGCACGTGGTTCCCCGCTGGCTCTCCACCCCTCCTGGCGACTCAGGGGACGGCGGACACCATCAACCCGCCGTCGCTGACCAACGACTTCTTCACCAGCGATGCCCAGCCGAACAGGTACCTGCTGTGCATGCAGGGGGCGCCCCATCTCGACCCCTACGTCGCCCGCAACGGCTACGAGCGAGTGGTCGCCCAGGTGTCGACCGCCTTCCTCGACGCTGAGCTCTACCACCTGCCCGGATCGCTGGACACCATGATGCAGGCTGGTGCCGTGCCCGGCATCTCCGCCTTCGCCTCCCGGTGCGGTTAGGGCGCCCACCGCCCCCGTCCGCCGGTCCACCCCGCTGAGCTGGCCCTTCTCGACCCGCCTGGAGCCCCCTCCCCGGTATGGTGCGTGAACGATGGAAGACGAGCGCGCCACCAGATGATGGGTCCGGGGGGCGGCCCGACGTGGGGCGGCATGCGCTCGTTCCGGCGCGACAGCTCGGTCAAGCACCAGCAGCTCGCTCCGGGGACCGGCCGGCGGATCCTGCGGTTCGCAGCGCCCTACAAGCGGATGCTGGCAGTCTTCCTCGTCCTCATCGTCATCGACGCCGTGATCGGCGTGGCCAACCCGCTCATCTACCGCGACATCATCAACAACGGGATCCTCGGCCATCGATCCGGGCTGATCGTGGCCCTCGCCGTCCTCGTCGGCGGCCTCGCCATCGCCAGCGCAGTGCTGTCACTCGGGCAGCGCTACTTCTCGGCCCGGGTGGGCGAGGGGCTGATCTTCGACATGCGCTCCAAGGTGTTCGCCCACGTCCAGCGGATGCCGCTCGCCTTCTTCACCCGCACCCAGACTGGTGCGCTGATCACCCGCCTCAACAACGACGTCCTTGGCGCCCAGCAGGCCTTCACCGACACGCTCTCGAACGTGGTGAGCAACCTCATCACGGTGGCGCTCGTCATTGTCACGATGCTGTTCCTGTCATGGCAGATCACGCTCGTGGCGCTGGCCATGCTTCCGGTCTTCGTGGTGCCGGCGCGATGGGTCGGACGGCGGCTGCAGGCCATCACCCGTGAGAGCTACGCGCTCAACGCCGAGATGAACACGACGATGACCGAGCGCTTCAACGTCGCCGGCGCGCTCCTGGTGAAGCTGTTCGGCCACCCTCGCGCCGAGACAGGGGTGTTCGACGATCGGGCCGGCCGGGTGCGCGACATCGGCATCACCTCGGCCATGTACAGCCGGATCTTCTTCGCTGCCCTCATGCTCACGGCGTCGCTGGCGACCGCGCTCGTCTACGGGTGGGGCGGCCTGCTGGCCGTCAACGGAGCCCTCAACGTCGGAACCGTGGTCGCGCTCACTGCTTACCTCAACCGGCTGTACGGCCCCCTCACCCAGCTGTCGAACGTCAACGTCGACGTGATGACCGCCCTGGTGTCGTTCGAGCGCGTCTTCGAAGTTCTCGACCTGCCCCCGATGATCGCGGAGAAGGCCGACGCCGGCGCCGTGCCGCGGGGGCCCGCGACGGTCGAGCTCGACCACGTGGACTTCAGCTACCCGACGGCGGAGGAGGTCTCGCTGGCCTCCCTCGAGTCCGTGGCGACCCTCGAGCGGACCGCGTCCAAGCACGTCCTGTTCGACGTCGACTTCACCGCCGAGCCCGGACAGCTGGTCGCCCTCGTGGGGCCGTCCGGCGCGGGCAAGACGACGATCAGCCACCTCGTGCCCCGGCTGTACGACGTGCGGAGCGGCGCGGTGCGGATCAACGGGATCGACGTGCGCGACGCCACGCTCGATTCGATCCGCCAGACCGTCGGCGTCGTCACCCAGGACGCCCACCTGTTCCACGAGACGATCCGGTCCAACCTGCGGTACGCCAAGCCCGACGCGACCGAGGACGAGCTCACCGAGTCACTGCGGGCGGCGCAGGTCCTGACGTTCGTCGAGGGACTTCCCGATGGCCTCGACACCGTCGTCGGCGACCGCGGCTACCGCCTGTCCGGCGGGGAGAAGCAGCGGCTGGCCATCGCCCGGCTGCTGCTCAAGGCCCCGGACGTCGTCGTGTTGGACGAAGCCACCGCTCACCTCGACTCCGAGTCCGAGGTCGCCGTGCAACGGGCACTCAAGACGGCGCTCGCCGGACGGACCTCGATCGTCATCGCCCACCGACTGTCGACCGTGCGGGAGGCGGACCTCATCCTGGTGGTGTCCGAGGGGCGCATTGTCGAGCGGGGGCGTCACGCCGAGCTCCTCGCCCACGGAGGGCTGTACGCCGAGCTCTACCGGACGCAGTTCGAGCGGCAGGGCGACACCGCCGACCCGGGAAGCGGCGACGAGGACCAGGAGGTGCCGGCGCTGACCGCCGGCGACGGCTGACCGGACGAATTGGGCCCGACGCCCGGCCCGGTGCTCAGTCCTGATGGCTGAGCTTGTAGGACGCCAGGCCTGCCACCCGCCGGAGGTGGGCGGGGCTGCGCTTGAAGCGGGGAGCGAGGGCGTCGAAGGACTCCCCCTCCTCCTGCCAGCGCAGCAGGCAACGCTCGATGGGCCGAAGGGCGTGACGCCGCGGCGGCGTCGAGCGCTGGGCCGGATTCCGCGGCAGGTTCGCCATCTCGATCACCCGGTCGATGAACTCCGGGCTGCGCCGAAAACGGCGGGCGATCTCCTCCCGATCCACGCCCTCATCCTGGAGGGCGAGGACCCGCCGCTCGAGGGGTCGAAGCGAACCCGGTGCGGTACTCATCGACATGCTGTCACCTCCGCGCCATTGCGGCCGGCTCCAATCGGGGCCGGACCCAGTCTGCCACCGGGAGCAGGGTGACCGCCTGCACGGGGGCGGGCGGGGGCCCGACATGGTGCATTTGCGCCAGCGCGTCCCCGCGCCGCCCGAGGAGCTGGCTCAGCCCCCACGCCCGTGGTGGTGGCCGCCTGGTGCGGGCGCCGGCGGGACGGGCGCTGGTGCCGGCGCCGGAGCAGGTGGAGGCGGGGAAGCCGGCGCGGGTGCCGGGGCCGGAGCAGGTGCCGCTGGCGGCGGGGGCGGGGGCGGGGTAGTGAGCGCGTCGGGCGAGTTCTGCGCAATCAGGAAGTGCCCCGGCCCTATCTGGCTCGGGTCAGGAGCAGTGAAGCCGGCGACGGGCTGACCGGCGAGCCCGGCGCTCATGAAGTCGTGGAAGACACGGGCTGGGTACGTCCCGCCGAACACGTCCACTCCCCCCACGCCCCGCATCGGGACCTGGCCCGTCGGCGATCCCATCCACACGGCGGCAGCCAGGTGGGGCGTGTAGCCCACGAACCAGGCGTTGGCCAGGTTGTCGGTTGTCCCCGTCTTCCCCGCCACTGGGCGGCCCGACAGCTGGGCCGCCGTACCGGTGCCCCGCTGGACGACGGCCTGGAGTGCCTGGGTGGTCGTCCTGGCGATCTGGGCCGACACCGCCTGGGTGGAGATCGGGTTGGCCTGGTACAGCGCCGTGCCCGAGGGGTCGGTGATCCTCTGGACGAGGCTCGGCGTTCGGTGCACGCCGTCGGCGGCCAGGGTGGCGTACACCGAGGCCATCTCCAGCGGCGTCACCTCGTAGCTCCCGAGGCTGACCGAGGGCGTGGTGCCGAGCTTGACGCTTGCCGGGATGCCGAGGCGGTGAGCCATGTCGACCACCTTGGGCAGGCCTACGTCCACTCCCAGGCGGATGTAGGCGCAGTTCACCGAGTTGGCCGTCGCATCGAGGAGGCTCATCACGCCCGCCCCCGCCTCGGCGTTGTTGGCCACGTAGGGCCCCGAACCGGGCAGAGAGATCGTGCACGGCGCCGTCCCGTCGATGGTGTCATTGGGGCTGAACCCGTTCTCCAGAGCTGCGGCGAGCACCACCGCTTTGAAGGACGAGCCCGACTGCCGCCCGCCGCCCCCCCGGCCTGTCGCCACGTCGAAGCCGTTGGCGTTGGATCCCGGGTTGCCAGGGACGAGGGCCCGCACGAACCCCGTGGCCGGGTCGATGGCCGCCATCGCGGCGGTGAACCGTCCTCCGGTGTTGGGCACCTCAGCCGCCACCGCCTGTTCGGCATCGTGCTGGAGTGCCGAATCCAGGGTGGTGGTGATTGTGAGGCCACCCCTGTACAGCGCGTTCACACGATCGCCCGTCGTGGTACCCAGGGCGTCGAAACGGTGGTCGCTAGTGTCGAGGAGGGCGGCCTTGACCTCGACGACGAACGGGTTGTCCTGCTGCGACGGGGGCGGGTGAAGCGTCGTCGGCAGCGGCGTGGTCTTCAGCAGGCCGGCCTCGTCGGCGGTCAGGTGGCCGTTGGCCACCATGCCGTCGAGGACCTCGCTCCGTCGCTGGATCGCCGCCGCGGGCTGGTGGATCGGGTCGTCGCCCTCGGGGTTACGGATCTCCCCGGCGAGCAGGGCGGCCTGAGCGGGGTTGAGCCGGTTGACGTCGGTCTGGAAGTAGGTCTGCGCCGCCGCCTCGATCCCATATGCGCCCTCACCCAGGTAGACGGTGTTGAGGTATCGCTCCAGGATCTGGTCCTTTGTCATCTGCTGCTCGAGGCGGAAGGCCATGACAGCCTCGCGGAGCTTGCGGTTGATGCTGCGCTGTGAATCCAGCACCGCGTTCTTCACCAGTTGCTGGGTGATCGTCGAACCGCCCTGCACGTCGCTCGACGAGACGTTGTTCTTGAGCGCCCGCAGGATGGCGGGAATGCTCACGGCTCCGTGCTGGTAGAAGGTGGAGTCCTCGGCATCCAGCACGGCATTGACCACCGTGGGCGGTACCCGTGAGAGCGAGATGGGGGCCCGGTAGTCGGCGTCCTGGAGCACGGCCAGCAGGTTGCCCTTGGAGTCGTACACCTTCGACGGGACGTCCAGCGGCTTCAGTCGGACCGGTTGGCTCAGGGCGAGGGTGTGGGAGGCCCCGCCCAGCACCCCGCCGACCGGGACCAGGGCGAGGGCGGCCAGTCCCAGCACGGTGCCGGCGGCTGCCACGGTGGTCAGGAAACGCCCCAGCTTGCCCATCAGCGCGTTACCCACACCTCGTGCTTCGGCACCTACTCGGACCATCCTCGTCGCCGGGCCGGGAGGCCGGCCGCTCTTCTGGTTCCACGGGTCCCGCCGCTCGACCTACCCCATTCGGAGGAACTGCTCACATTTGACCGACGTGACCGGGCCGGCCCCGAAGGGCCGGCCCTGTCGTACCGGTCGCGAGCTCCCTGCCCTCGCCCACCCGTGGACGATCAGATCCGGCTGGACTAGGCTCGGCGCCGAGCTGGGAGGTGGACGATGCCAGCGTGGATAGCAACCTGGGCGATCAACGAGATCCCTGGCGGTTGCGAGGTGATCCGGGATGGGCGGCCGGTGGGGATCGGTAGCTGCGACGACGTGGACGACGCCGTCGACAGGATTCGCCACCACCGCCTCTACGAGGGCAGGGATCACATCGTTCGGAGAAGGGGTGGCCAGGAGCGAGAGGTGGATCTGAGCGCCTACCACTCGCTGTCGGCTGGCTGACCGTCCTTTCTTACTACCTCCCTCGCGGATCTCGTTACCTGTTCAACAACGGCGCGCCGCCTTAGTCTCGGCGTGATGGGACGACCCGCGCAGGGCTGTTCGAGATGTCAGTGATCGAGACGCACACCTTTCGCCTGGCCGAGGGCGCCGACTTGGCTGAGTTCCTGGACGCCGATCGGCAGGTCCAGACCGAGCTCATGCTGCGGAAGCCGACGTTCCTCCGGCGAACGACAGCTCGCAGTGGCGAGGGCGACTGGCTCGTCGTCGTGATCTGGAGCTCCCCGAGGGACGCCGACATCGCTCGGGCGCAGCTCAAAGATGACCAGGCGACCACGGCGCTCATGACCTTCGTGGACCAGCCGACGTTCACCACGAGGCGGTACGAGACGCTCGACTAGTTCGGCCTGTTCACTGCTGGACCAGTGTCACCGGGTTGCCCTCGGGGTCCGTGATGGCCGCAAGCGTCGGCCCGCCGGGAATATCGAAGGGCTCGGCGAGAACCGTCGCGCCGAGATCGGTCGCCTTCACCAACGACGCCTGGATGTCACGCACCTGGACATAGAGCGTCACCCGGCTGCGATCACTCTGGCGAAGGTGACCGCCAGGCCCGGGCTCCGGTCCCCCGATGCCGGCTGATATCTGCATGACCGCGCCGTCACCGATCTCCCAGTTGAACAGGGAGGCGTAGAAGGCCCGCTGCGCCTCGGCATCGACCGCCTCGATCTCCCAGTGGACCACGGGCCGCGCCCAGTCGTCACCCATGCCGGCCTCCCGCTGTCTGGTCGAGCCCACGCTACTCATGTTGCGGGCTGGCTCGGTGATTGACGATCGCGTCATAAAGGAAAAGACATTTGGCCGTCGCCATGTCGATTAACGATTGATCTGTCAGGTCCATGACATATGTCGAGGTGCGTTGCCCGACGATAAAATGGCTAAATACTTCTCTCCGCATTCCGGCCGGTGCGTTTCAGCTGCCGGCGACGAGAGTCCCGTACCGTCCGGTTGTCTTCGGAGACCCGGCTCCCCGCCGGTAAACGGGCAGATTCGGCGATCTGACGGGGTCTGATGAGCAGAGATCTCCTTTCGGCGGGTGCTCGTCACCGGAACTTGACGCTGTACACGGACGTCAGCGCCGGCACCCAAATAATCAGTTCCTGAGCATGTGCCGACAGGCAATGACTCGCGGTGCCATAGCACACAGCCCCTATCTCACCAGGAAGGCGCGGGGTAGTAGCCCTTTCTCACCGCCAGAATCAGGACTATGCTTTCCTCCCTCAGCGGCGGTACGCCCGTCGGTGACCAAGGAGAGGGGGAGATGTCCGAAATGCGAAGATCACCTCGATCCGTGAGACATTCGGATCACCTGGCGTGGCCGCGTGAGCGGGGGGACGGGCTCGAGGTGGACATGGCCAAGGCAGACAGGACGGAGCCCAGATGATCGATCAGCTGCCTGAGGAAGGAAGCCAGCACCGACCGGTTCGTCTGGTGCTCGTCGACAACGACGAGATCATCCGCAATGGCCTCCAAGTGGTGCTCGCTCGGTATCGGGGCCGCATCGACGTGGTCGGCCACGTCAGCCCCAACGAAGACGTCGCTGCCGCGGTGGGCCGGCTGCGTCCCGACGTGGTCCTGGTGCACGTCGGGAGCCAGGGGGCGGAGGCGCTCGACCTCGCCGGGGAGCTGGTACAGCTGAGCTCCTCGTGGCGAGTCGCCGTACTGAGCGAGGCAACCGACGAGCGATGGCTGTTCGAAGCGCTCCGCCGCGGCGTCACGGCCTACCTCTCCAGGTCCTCATCCGGATCCCAGCTGGCTGAGGCCCTGGTGCAGGCCAGCGAGGGCACCCCAGTGGTCGATCCCAACCTGGCGACCAGCGTCGCCATGAGAGCTGCCTATGCCTGGGACGGCCATTCATGGCCAGGTAGCTGGCTCGGGCTCAGCCAGCGGCAGAGCGACGTCCTGCGACTGCTCACCGACGGGCTCAGCAACCAGCGCATCGCCGAGCAGCTAGTGGTCGGCGAGGAGACCGTCAAGACCCATCTCCGACACATCTACCGGAAGCTCGGGGTCCAGGACCGGACCCAGGCCGTCGCCCTGGCCCTCCGGCAGGGGCTGTTCGGGTCGGACCGCCCGCCGATTCATCCCCCGACCGGCCAGATGACAGCCGTCGACTGAGACTGACGCCGCTACTGGACGGCGACCGCTCGATCGTCACCCCCGTACACGGCGCGTCATCCCGCTGCCTCGGGCCCATGCACCCGACGGGCCTTTCACAACGGCGGCCCCCCGCTGGGGCCGGTCAGCCGACCACGAGCTGGCCGTAGGTGCTGCAGAGCCCGACCGCCTCGATGACGAGGAAGGCAACGACG
>DASXYV010000024.1:0-2365 GCA_036502305.1 Acidimicrobiales bacterium | reverse complement strand
CTGACGCTGGAGCTGCGGAACGGGGTGATCTGCACCCGGCTTCGCACGGGACAGTTGGAGCAGTTCTTGCCGCAGGTGATCGAGGTGTCGTAGGCGCATTTGGCCATGAGTCCTCCAGGGAGAGTCGGCGCTATTCCTCGGGTGCCAGCAGGTCCCGGAGCAGAGAGGCCGATGTCGCCAGGACGACCGCCTCGGCCTCATCCTCATCGAGCGAGGCGGTGATCGAGCGTACGTACGGGCTCGTCCGGACCCGGCTGGTCACCAGAGCGTAGACCTCGTCGGCGATGTCGGAGAGCTGGTCGAGCTGGCCACCACTGGCCATGACCTCCAGCACGCCCGCCGGGCCGTCCTCGTCATAGGCCGTACGCGCCGAGGTGAGCTGGAGGGTGGTGCCGACCTCCAGGGAGTCGTCCAGGGACGCTTCGATATGGCCGCGCGGGCTCACCATGGCCGGGCTCAGATCGAGCTCGGCCTGATCGTGCAGACGGACCTGACCGACCATCGCGCCCGTGCGCCACAGCACGTGGGCGTAATGGTAGTCGGAGCTGAGCACCTCGCCCTGGTCGCCGGGCTGGAGCTCCCCCGGCAGCCCGGCGTAGGCGACGATCAGGCCGTCTTGCACGTCATCTCCTACAGAGCGAGCAGCGGAAGAACCTTGGGCAGGACCTTCATGGCGACACCGGCCCCGGCCGTCTCGGCGGCATGACCGGCCAGGCTGCCCTCGTCGTCCTCTTCCCCGCCATCGATCGGCTGAGCCTTGGGGACCATCGGGTGGACGTAGTCGATCCCGTCGTTCCCGGCGGCAGTCAGCATCCTGGCCACGGCCTGGCGGGCGACCCGCCTGGCGACCACCTCGGTGACCGCCGGGTTGTCCCTGCGAATCGCCGACGTGACCTGGTCGATCTGGTCCGAGACGGGGTCGGAGATGTCCCCGCCCATGTCCCCTCCGGCGTCCCCGCCGACGGGCGGCATGTCGTTGCCCCCGGCGCCGCCCGGCATCTGCCGGGGCTTGGTCGTCTCGGGGTAGGGCTGGCCGCCCATCTGCGCGCCCATGTCGCCACCCGGCGCGGGCGGTCCCTCCGGGGCGACGCCCTGGTCGAGCCCTGTGCCCGCCGGTGGGACGCCCTGGGACGCCATCTGGCTGGGGTCGACGTACTCCCCGATGGCGTGCTTACGAGCCGCCTCCCGGCCGCGCAGGGCCGCCCGGAGGATCTCGCGCGCCTGCTCCTCGGTGAACTGGATCTTCACCGCGAGGGGCTGGGGGTTGCTGGCGCCGGAGTCGCCCGGCACCTGGGTGTCCGCGCGGCCGTACGCCTCGGGCGGGATGTTGGCGTCCGGGCCGTCGTCGTGCTCCGGCGGCTTGACCTCGCCCATCGGGAAGGCGCCACCGGCGTCGTTGACGGTTTCGGCCAGGATGTTCTCGCCCTCGGGGATGGCCTGGTGACGGAGGCTGGCCTCCTTCTCCTGGCCCTCTTCCTCCTCCGGCTCGGCCGACTCGTGCTCGATCGCCAGCTCGGAAGAGGGCAGCCCCGAGTCGTTCTCCTCGATGGCCTCCTGAGCCTTCTCCCGGTCAGCGAAAGGGCCTGCGACCTTGGCCCCCGTGTTCTTGTCGACCACGACCCACTGGCCGCCCTCCTCTTCCTCGGCCGTCTTGGCCAGGCTGGCCTCGACGAGGAGGTCGAAGTGCCGGTCGACGATCCCGGCCACGAAGGCCAGCGGCAGCTCGGTGAGCTCGGCGATGCGCTCCAGCGACTCCCGCGCGATGGCCTTGCGGTGCTCCAGCTCGCTCTTGGACTTGGCCAGAGCGAAGAAGGGCCACATCTGCCCCAGCTCCGCACTGGCGCGGGCCTCGGCGCGCAGCCGGTCCTCGGCCTCCACGTCGCGGGACGCCTCGGTCCACAGGTCCATCACGCCTCCTGCTTGATCTTGTTGATGTTGGCCTGCACGACGGTGCGGAAGGCCGCCTGTCGTTGCTCGGCCGAGGGGTAGCCGGGCAGCTCGTTGTCCGGCGTCACCGGCGAGGCCGCCTGCTGCGGGCCGACCACCGGGTCCGGGGCGACGGGGCCGCTGCCGAACGGCGGGGCGCCGTTGTAGGGCGCCGGGCCACCGGGGCGTGCCGGGTCGGTGCCGCCCTCCATCGGCGGCGGGGTGCCCGGTCCGTTGATCGGCGTGCCGCCCATCGGGTCCGGGCTGGTACCGGGGCCGGTGGTGATCAGATCGGTGCTGGTGGCCGCCTGCACGTAGAAGCCGCGCACCAGAGCGGCGGGGTTGCGCCGCGCGAACCGCCGGGTGGCACGCTCGTGCGCGCTGATCCGCTTCATCAGCTCCGGCCGCCGGAGGCGCTTGGCCTCCTTGCGGTGACCGG
>DASXYV010000023.1:0-3645 GCA_036502305.1 Acidimicrobiales bacterium | reverse complement strand
CCGTTCCCTGAGGGCCCGCACGCCGCCCTCGATCGCCGACGCGATGTGGCGGTCGTTGCCCTTGGAGATGCGGTCGTGCACCCGGCGCTCCAGCAGCGCGCGGAGGACCGGGTTGAAGGCGTGGTAGGTCTCGCGAAAGTGGATGCGCGTGCGACTGTCGCCCAGGTCCTCCAGCCGGGTCCAGCCGCTGGCCCTGGACCACAGGGGCTTGCCCACTGCGTCGTACCGCCACGAGACGCCCGGCTCCATCTCGCTGATCCACTCCCAGGAGACGCCGGTCCCACCGGACAGCAGGTACCGGGGCACCGGGAAGGTGCAATGGCGGACCAGCCCCAGCCCGTGCTCGTCACCGGGGAGGAGGATCTCGATGGTGACGTCACCGTGGCGGCGTCGTCCGGAGCGGCTGGACCAGAACACCTGCCACACCTCCGCACGCGTGGCATCGACCTCGATCGAGAAGCTGTGGTCCTGCACGGGAAGGCCCCGCGACCCTCTCAGGGCAGCCGCTCGATGACGGTGGCATTCGCCTGACCGCCACCCTCGCACATGGTCTGGAAGCCGTAGCGCCCGCCGATCGACTCCAGCTGGTTGAGCAGCGTGGTCATGATCCGCACCCCGCTGGCGCCCAGCGGATGGCCGATGGCGATGGCACCGCCCCTCGGGTTGAGGCGATCGAGGTCCTCGGGCCCGGAGTCGGGTCCGGCCGCCTCGGGGAGAAACTCACGGGCCCACATGAGGGCGATGGCGGCGAAGGCCTCGTTGCACTCCATGGCGTCGAAGTCGCCGATCGTCATGTTCGACCGGGACAGCAGCTTGCGGGTGGCCGGGTTCGGCGCCGACAGGACCAGGATCGGGTCCTCGGCCGCCACGACGAAGTGCACCAGGCGGGCGCGGACGGGCAGGCCCAGCCGGTCGGCTGCCTGGCGGCTGGCGATCAGCATGGCTGCGGCGCCATCGGACATCTGCGACGAGTTGCCCGCGGTGATGTCGGGCGCCAGCGACGGATCCCAGCTGGCCGCGCTCGGGAGGGCGCCCAGCCTCTCCATCGAGGTGTCCGTCCGTATGCCTTCGTCGGCCTCGAGCACGGCGCCGGTGGGCCGGCCCTCCTCGTCCTTGACGGGCACGGCCACGAGCTCCCGGGCGACCCCGCCGCTCTCGGTGGCCCGTGCCGCCCGTCGGTGGCTCTCCAGGGCGAAGGCGTCCATGTCCTCGCGGCTGATCTTCCAGTGGTCGGCGAGGATCTGGGCCACCTCGAACTGGGTCTTGAGCTCGTTGTCGATCACGGCCATGAAGTCGCCGCTGAAGGGGCCCTTGCCGCCCTTGGCGTTGGAGGCCAACGGCGTCCTCGTCATCGACTCGACGCCACAGGCAACGGCGATGTCATAGGCGCCGGCCATCACGCCCTGGGCGGCGAAGTGAACCGCCTGTTGGGACGAGCCGCACTGGCGGTCGACCGACGTGGCGGGCACGTGCCACGGCAGGCCGGCACCCACCCAGGCATTGCGGGTCACATTGGTGCTCTGCTCGCCGACCTGGGTCACGCAGCCTCCGACGACGTCGTCGACGATCCCGGGGTCCACGCCCGATCGCTCGACGAGGGCGGTGAGCGCGTGGCCGAGCAGGTCAGCGGGATGCCAGCCGGAGAGGGCACCGTTGCGCTTGCCGATGGGCGTACGCACGGCGTCGACGATCACCGCCTCCCGGGTCTCCGTCAACGTGCCTCCTCCCGGCCGAAACTGACATGATAGTCAGCAATCGCATGCCCCGGACCGCCCGACACCCGACTGCCATCCGCCTCGACGTGACCGGGCGCCCGGTCCAGTTGCGCTCGATCGATCTCGACACGTTCTTCCACCCCCGGAGCGTCGCCGTGGTCGGGGCATCCGACACGCCGGGCCGCCCCAACACCGTCATGACCCGGAAGATCCGGGGCTGGGCCGAGCAGGCCGGCGCCTCCATCTATCCCGTGAACCCCAACCGGGCGGAAGTCGACGGGCTGCGGAGCTTTCCGAGCATTCTCGACGTCCCCGTCGACGTCGACCTGGCGGCCATTCTGGTGGGCGAGGCGGTCGACGCACTCGAGGCGGCCGTCGAGAAGAAGGCTCGGTTCGCGGTCATCTTCGCCGCCGGCTTCGCCGAGGTGGGCGGCGAGGGCACGCGACTGCAGGCGCGCCTCGAGCAGCTGGTGCGGTCGAGCGAGCTTCACCTGCTGGGGCCCAACACCAACCTCAACGCCTTCGAGACCTTCCGCGACGACCTGCCGCCACCCAAGATCGCCCTCATCACCCAGAGCGGCCACCAGGGTCGTCCCATCTTCCAGGGACAAGAGCTCGGCATCGCCCTCTCGCACTGGGCCCCGACCGGCAACGAGGTCGACCTCGAGGTCGCCGACTTCATCCGCTACTTCGCCGACCAGGACGAGGTCGGCGTCATCGCCGCCTACGTCGAGGGCTTCAAGGACGGGCGCACCCTCATGCTGGCGGCGGACGAGGCGGCGAGCCGGGGAGTCCCCATCGTCGTGGTGAAGGTGGGCCGGACCGACGAGGGCAGGTCCATGGCGATGGCCCACACCGGACACCTGGCGGGCTCCGACGCCGTGATCTCGGCGGCGCTGCGCCAGCTCGGTGTGGTGCGGGTCGACGGCCTCGACGAGCTGCTCGACACCTCGGCCATGCTGGCCCGCACCAAGCCCCCGTCACGCCCCGGGGCCGCCGGCGCGGCGTCGGTCGGCGTCTGCGTGTACTCCATCTCGGGCGGCACAGGGGCCCACATGGCCGACCTGGTGTCGGCGGCGGGGCTGCGACTTCCCTCCCTCGCTCCGGCCACCCAGCAGCTCCTGCGCCAGTGGATCCCGTCGTACCTGCGGGTCTCCAACCCGGTGGACAACGGCGGCCACCCGTCGGGTGACTGGCGGGGGCGCAAGATCCTCGACGCCATCGTGGCCGACCCCCACATCGACGTCGTCATCTGTCCCATCACCGGCGCCCTTCCCTCGATGGGCGAGCGGCTGGCCCAGGACCTGGTCGACGTCGCCGCCACGACGGACAAGCCCGTCTGCGTCGTGTGGGGCTCTCCCGTCGAGGACGACGTGGCCTACAAGGAGATCCTCCTCGGGTCCCGGGTACCGGTGTTCCGGACGTTCGCCAACTGTGTGCGGGCGGTGCGGTCCTACGTCGAGTACCACGATTTTCGCCAACGCCACGTCTCGCCGTTCTCTCGACCCGCGATGAAGCCCTCGGCCGCGGCGGGGCGGGCCCGACCGCACCTGCAGGCCGGGGAGACGCTGTCCGAGCACCGGTCCAAGGCCGTCCTCACCGCCTACGGCATCCCGGTGACGCGCGAGGTCCTGGCGACCAGCGCAGCCCAGGCCGTTCGGGCCGCCACCGACCTCGGCCCACGGGTGGTCATGAAGATCAGCTCGCCGGACCTCGCCCACAAGGCGGACCTCGGGCTCGTCGAGGTCGATGTCGCCGGCGCTCGCGAGGTGCGGGCAGCCAACGGCCACCTGCTCGAGCGGGCCGAAGCGGCCGCGCCCACCGCCGTCCTCGACGGAGTGCTCGTGTCGGAGCTGGTGACCGGCGGGACCGAGACCGTGCTCGGCATCGCCGACGACCCGCTCTTCGGCCCGACGGTGATGCTCGGGCT
>DASXYV010000022.1:0-1577 GCA_036502305.1 Acidimicrobiales bacterium | reverse complement strand
GCTCCCGCCGAGCGCCGGGTCGCGTCACTCGACCGCGGCCGCACCTTGGGGCTCACCCACAACCTGGGTGGCTCTCCCGGCGAGTGCGTCAGCTTCGTCAGCGTGGTGGGCAGCGAGCCCAGCGCCTGAGCGCCGCTGAACCAGCGGCGGCGGATCAGTCCAGGTCGAATCGGGCGGACGCCTGGCTCGTCTCCAGCACATTGCGGACAGAAGCCGCGATTCCCCGCCCGTCCAGGCCCAGGTCGGCCAGGATCTGGGCGGGCTTGCCCTGGGGGAGGTAGGCGACGGGGATGCCGAGCACGAGCACGGGCGGGATGCGCCGGGTCTCGTCCAGTGCGGCCATGGCATCGACCAGGAAGGCGCCGGCGCCGCCCACCCGGATGCCGTCTTCGACGGTGACGACCACGCCGTGCCCGGCGGCGTCAGTGAGCATTGCGGGGTCGGGCGGCTTCACCGCCCGCACGTCCCAGATGGTGGCACCGATGCCCTCCGTGGCCAGCTCGTCGGCCGCCTGCTCGGCGTCGGCCAGCAGCTTCCCCACGGCGAGGATGCACACGGTGCCGTCGCCCTGGCGGACCTTGCGGGCCGAGGTGCCCGAGCCCACGTTGGCGGGGTCGACCTGGCGGGCGGGGCCCTTCGGGTACCGGATGGCGGCGGGGCCGTCCAGCTCCAGGGCGGTTCGCAGCATGACCGGCAGCTCCTGGGCAGACGAGGGCGCGAAGACGGTCATGCCGGGGATGGCGAGTGTGAGGGCCAGGTCCAGGACGCCGTGGTGGGACGGGCCATCGTCACCGGTAATGCCGGCCCGGTCGAGGGCGAAGACCACGGGGAGCCCGTGGAGGCCTACGTCCAGGTTGGCCTGGTCGAAGGCGCGGCAGAGGAAGGTGGAGTAGACGGCGACGACCGGCCGCAGGCCCATCATGGCCATGCCCGCCGCCGCCGTCACCGCGTGCTGCTCGGCGATCCCCACGTCGAAGCAGCGGTCCGGGAACTTGGACTGGAACGGCAGGAGCCCGGTTGGCCCGGGCATTGCCGCCGTGATGGCCACGACGCTCGGGTGGTCCTCCCCGATCTCGACCATGGCCTGGGTGAAGGCGTCGGTGCACTGGATGGGCGCGTCTCCGTCGGCCGCGGGGCCGGCGCTCGCCGGGCGCACCTTGAGGTCGTGCAGGCGTTGCACCTGGTCGTCCTCGGCAGGCGCGTACCCCTTGCCCTTGTGGGTCAGGACGTGGACCACGATGGGCCCGTCCCACTCGGCGGCGTGCCGCAGGGCCTGCTCCATGATCTCGATGTCGTGGCCGTCGAGGGGGCCGGTGTAGCGCACGCCCAGCGACTCGAAGAACACGTGCGGCTCGATCACCTCTCGCAGCGCCGCCGTCAGACCCTGGGCGCTTGTGTAGGCCAGGCCGCCGATGGCGGGCACGTCCCGCAGGAACTGCTTGACGCGGTTGCGGGCCTGTACGTAGGAGGGGTTCAGCCGGAGCCGGGTCAGGCTCTCCGACAGGTGCGACACGGTCGGGGCGTAGGACCGGCCGTTGTCGTTGAGCACGATCACCACCCGGCGTCCGCTGTGGCCC
>DASXYV010000021.1:0-2566 GCA_036502305.1 Acidimicrobiales bacterium | reverse complement strand
CTCGCCGGTCCTTGCATGCGCTCGTCGATCAGAGCACACGAAAGCCCTCCTCCTGGCCGGGCTCCTCCTCGAAGGCCTCGATCGCCGTCACCCCCGCCGACGGCGGGCCTCTCCGGCACCATGAGACGAGCCGTTCGACCGCGTCCGGCTCGCCCTCGAACACCGCCTCAACCCGCCCGTCGGGCCGGTTGCGCACCCAGCCGTCCACGCCGGCACCGACCGCCTCGCGCCGACAGTCGTCGCGAAAGAACACCCCCTGCACTCTTCCGGACACCAGGACCCGGCGCCTGACCCTCACCGGCGGGCGGGGTGCTACAGGTCGGCGGTCGCCCGGTCGAGGTACTTCGCGAACCGGCGGGTCGCGTCCTCCCGGCGGGTGGGCACGTGCTCGGTCGGCACGTCGACGGGCTTGTAGCCCTTGAGCACTTGCCGGGCGACGGTCACCCGGTGCACCTCGTCGGGCCCGTCGTAGATCCGAGCAGCCCGGGCGGCGCGGTACATGTGCTCGAGCGGGAGGTCCGTCGAGAACCCCAGCGAGCCGTGGACCTGGATGGCCCGGTCGATCACGTTGTAGAGCACCTGGGCGCCGTAGTACTTGATCATGGCGATCTCGACCCGGGCAGCCGACGGTCCCGACACGTCCATCGTCCAGGCCGCGTGCAGCGTCATGAGGCGGGCGGCGGTCATCTCCGCCAGGGAGTCGGCCACCCAGTTCTGGATGGTCTGCTTCTCCGACAGGTGCGAGCCGTGGGTGTAGCGCGACACCGCCCGCTCGCACATCATGTCGAAGGCGCGGCGCGACTGTCCGAGCCACCGCATGCAGTGATGGATGCGCCCTGGCCCGAGTCGCTTCTGCGCCAGCACGAATCCCTCGCCCTCGTTGCCGACCAGGTTCTCCACGGGGACCCGTACGTCGCGGTAGAGGACCTCGGCGTGCCCGCCGTAGCGGCCGAAGCTCTCCTCGGGGTGCTCCATCGTCGGGATGTCCCGCACGATGTCCACTCCGCGGGTGTCCGTCGGGACGATGATCATGGAGCTGCCCTGGTACGGATGGACGTCCGGGTTGGTGACGGCCATGACGATGAGAAAGTCGGCGACCGAGGCGTTGGAGCTGAACCACTTGTGGCCGTTGATCACCCACTCGTCACCGTCGCGCACGGCTGAGGTCCGCAGGAGCGTGGGATCGGAGCCGGCACCGGGCTCGGTCATGGAGAAGGCGCTGTGGAGGGCCCCGTCCAGCAGCGGCTTGAGCCACCGGTCGCGCTGCTCCTGCCGTCCGCTGGACTCGATGCCGACGGCCAGCAGCTCGGCGTTGCCCGAGTCAGGGGCGTTGTTGCCGAACACGAAAGGCGCGAAGGGCGACTGGCCGAGGATCTCGTGCATCAGGCCCAGCTTGACCTGGCCGAACCCACCACCGCCGAGCTCGGGGGGAAGATGCGAGGCCCACAGGCCTCGCTCCTTCACCTGCGCCTGCAGGGGCCGCACCGCCTCGACGAAGGCGTCCTGGTCGAGGCTGATCGTCTCGAGGGGGAAGATCTCGTCGCGCACGAAGGTGCGCATCCATTCGAGCTGGCGCTCGAACTCCGGCTCGGTCGAAAAGTCCCAGGCCATCGCTGTCCTCCCTGGCAGGCTTTCGCCTTGCCTGCGCCGAGCAGCCTACTCAGGGGTCAGCGGGTGGGGAGCAGGGAGAATCGGGGCCCGCGGTCAGCCGACCTCGTACGAGCAGTCGATGGAGGGTCGCGTCGTGTTCATCAGCTGCCGGCGGGAGCGGATCCCCAGCTTGGCGTAGGCGTGCTGAAGATGTGTCTCGACGGTCCTCACCGAGATGGACAGCTGGTTGGCGATGGTCTCGTTGCTCGCGCCCCCGGTGGCCAGTCGCGCCACCCGCTCCTCCGACGGCGTCAGGGCCCGACGGCCCCCGACGGGGCGGCGCCTCCGGCCCCCGGCGGCTCCCAACTCGCCACTGGCTCCCGCCGCCAGCCATCCAGCACCGAGGGCCTCGGCCCCTTCGACCGCTTCGGCCAGGACGGGCCTGGCTCGAGCCGGTTGGCCGTGATGGCGCAGGAAGCTGCCGTAGTCGAGCAGGGTCCGCGCCCGCTCGATGGGCATGGGAAGTCCGTCGTGCAGGGCGATGGCGGCCTCGTACTGACCTTCGGCCTCGTCGAGGCGGCCGGTGCTCGTGAGGAGCGCCGCCCGACCCGTCGCCGCGGCGATGAGCGGCCACCGACACGGGAGGGTCCTGGCTGCACGCTCCAGCCAGCGGATCACGCGCCGCGCGTCCTTTACCCTGCCGCAAAGGGCATAGCTCGCGAGCGCGTCGCGCGCCCAGGGGACGATGCACGGCTCACCGATCCCCATGGCCGTCGAAAGCTCCTCGACCCTGGCGTAGAGCTGGCACGCCTCCTCGATGTCGCCCTCACCGAGGTGTCGAGCTCCTCGTACGTGCCATAGCCACAACAGCGCCAGTTGCTCCCTGGCGGAGATGGCGGCGGGCTCGGCCTCCGCGCAGCAGGCGTCAGCATCCTCTAGCCGCCCCAACTGGAGCAGGATGTAGGCACGACGGGCG
>DASXYV010000020.1:0-3086 GCA_036502305.1 Acidimicrobiales bacterium | reverse complement strand
CATCGGCAAGACCAATCGGGACGTCAGCCGGGCCCGCATCCAGATCTCGGCTCCCAGCGACGAGGTGCTCGGCCCCCTTCTGTCCCAGCTCCAGGCGCAGGGGGCGAACCGCGTCGTCCAGGGCGACGCCGAGCTGGTGGCGGCCGACACCGACGGCGTGCTCCCAGCCGGCTTCTACGCCACGACCAACCTGCCCACATGGGTGCGCGTCGACGGTCGCTGGGTCAGCGTCGTCAACCCCGAGATGGACTGCGCCATCATCGTGCGCCCGGGCCCGAGCGCCGACGGCCACGAACGGGTCCGAACCGTCCCCATGCACCGGGTTCGCGCCGGCGACCCCGTGGTCGTGGGCAACGACGGGGTCCGGGTGGAGGCACCCGAGCGACCGCGGGGTGCCCGACCGTTCGAGTTCATGACGTCGGAGGTGTCTTCCGAGAAGCCCAAGGCAGTCGTCGTGGCCGAGATAGCCGAGCGGGTACGCCGGGAGAAAGCCCGCCCGGGAGGCGGGCCCGACGAGAGAGCCCGCCCGGGAGGCGGAGGCCGGGTGCTGGCAGTGTGCGGTCCCGCCGTGATCCACACCGGCGCCGGTCCCGACCTCGCCCGCCTGGTTCGCGAGGGATGGATCGACATCGTCTTCGCCGGCAACGGTTTTGCCGCCCACGACATCGAGGCGAACGTGATGGGCACGTCGCTCGGCGTCTCCATGGGAGGCGGGACGCCCGCCGACGGAGGACACGCCAACCACCTTCGGGTGATCAACGAGGTCCGCCGCTACGGCTCCATCGCCACCGCCGTGGAAGCGGGCTACATCGACGGCGGCGTGATGTACGAGTGTGTGCGCCGCGACGTGCCGTTCGTCCTCGCCGGTTCCCTACGCGACGATGGCCCGCTGCCCGATGTCTACCGGGACGTGGTCGAGGCGGCCGACGCCATGCGGTACCTGGTCCCCGGCGTCAGCGTCGCGCTCATGTTGGCCTCCACTCTCCATGCCATCGCCACGGGGAACCTGCTCCCGGCGGGCGTGGAGACCTTCTGCGTCGACATCAATCAGGCCGTGGTGACCAAGCTCGCCGATCGGGGCAGCCACCAGGCCCTCGGCATCGTCACCGACGTCGGGCTCTTCGTGAGCCAGCTCGCCGAGCAGCTGGGTCGGACGCCGGCTTGACCCCGCTCCCGTGGGGCCGGCGCTTCCTGATGTGCCGTCCCCAGCACTTCACGGTCCTCTACGAGATCAACCCGTGGATGCACTCCGAGGTGCGCCCCGATCCCGACCGGGCCTTGGAGCAGTTCGACGGCCTCATGGCGCGCCTGCGGGCCGCCGGCGCCGAGATCGAGCTCATGGACCCGGTCGAGCACCTTCCGGACCTCGTGTTCACCGCCAACGCGGGAGTGGTCAACGGGCGTCAGTTCGTACCGGCAAGATTTCGCCATCCCGAGCGGCAGGGAGAGACCGCACACGACGCGGAGTGGTTCGCCGCGCACGGCTTCACGATCGATTGGCTGCCCGAGCGGGTCGTGCACGAAGGCGCCGGCGATGCCCTGCCCTTCGGCACGCCGGGCGAGCTCGTGCTGCTGTCGGCGTACAGATTTCGCTCGGACGCAGCGTCACATCCCGCACTGTCCAAGCTGACCGGTGCGCCGGTCCGCTCGGTCGAGCTGGCCGACGAGCGCCTGTACCACCTCGACCTCACGTTCTGCCCGCTCGACGACCGGCGGGCCATGGTGGCGCCGCTCGGCCTCGACGCCTACGGGCGCAAGGTCATCGCCGCCCTGGTCCCCGAGCTGCTGGTGCTCGAGGACGACGAGGCCCTGGCCTTCTGCGCCAACTCGGTGGTGGTCGGCGACAACGTCATCATGCCCTCCTGCCCGCCCCGGCTCGGTCGGGCACTGGAGGACTGGGGCTTCTCGGTTGCGATCGCCCCGGTCGACGAGTTCCTCATGGCCGGCGGCGCCTGCCGGTGCCTCACCCTCGCCCTGGACGTCGACCTGCGCCGGGCGTGACGCCGGGCATACCGCCGCTCAGCCCGCCACCGGCTCGACGTCGAAGGCGGCCCACATGCCGGCGTAGCGCCCGCCCCTGGCGAGGAGCTCGTCGTGACGCCCCTGCTCGACGACCCGTCCCTCGTGCATGACCACGATGCGATCGGCGCTGCGCGCCGTGGGGAGCCGGTGCGCGATCAGCAGCGTCGTGCGACCGCGCGCGACCCTGGCCATGGCGCGGGCAACCCTGGCCTCGGTCGACAGGTCGAGGTTCGAGGTGGCCTCGTCGAGCACGAGAATGGCGGGATCCACCAGCCTGGCCCTGGCCAGGGCGATGAGCTGACGCTGGCCGGCCGACAGCGCCCGGCCCCGCTCGCTCACCAGATAGTCGTAGCCCCCAGGCAGGCTGGCCACCAGCTCGTGGGCACCGACGGCCCGGGCGGCCGTCTCGACCTCGACGTCGGTGGCTGACGGGCGCCCGTATGCGATGTTGTCGCGGATCGTCCCCGAGAAGAGGAACGGCTCCTGGGGCACGTAGCCGAGTTGGGCCCGGTAGGCAGCCAGGTCGAGCTCGTTCAGCGGTAACCCGTCGATCAGGATCCGCCCCCCGGTGACGTCGTAGAAGCGCGCCAGCAGCTTCACGACCGTCGACTTGCCCGCACCAGTCTCGCCGACGAGGGCGAGGGTCTCGCCCGGGAAGATGTCGAGATCGACGCCACGCAGGGCCTCGACGCGCGAGCCCTGATAGCCGAACCGCACGGATTCGAATCGCACCGACCCCTCCAGGCGACCCGGATGGATGGGATGATCCGCTTCGGGAGTGGAGACCGGGATCCGCATCAGCTCGTTGATCTTGACCATCGACGCCCGCGCCTGCTGCCACTGGTCGAAAGTCTGCGACAGCTGCTGGATCGGCGAGAAGAGCTGATCGAGGTAGAGCAGGAAGGCGATCAGCACGCCGACGCTGAGCTGGTGGCGCCCCACCAGCCACGCCCCCGCCCCCAGCACGAGCGCAGCGGCCACGTCGGAGAGCAGGAGGACGAATGGGAAGTAGATGGCCACGAGGCGCTGGGCCCCTACCCGCGTCCCCAGGTAGTCGCTGGAGA
>DASXYV010000019.1:0-12684 GCA_036502305.1 Acidimicrobiales bacterium | reverse complement strand
TGGAGCATGGTCACGTGTCTCGCCGTCGCGGCCAAGGAGGGGATGAGCGTGACTGCCGTCGCACCGCTGCCGATCACGACGACCCGCTTGCCTGCGTAGTCCAGGTTGTCGGGCCAGGCCTGGGGGTGCACGATCGGGCCCGGGAAGCGCTCCATGCCGGCGAAGTCCGGTCGGTACCCATTGTCGTAGCGGTAGTAGCCGGTGCAGGAGAACAGGAAGCAGCACGTCAGGTCCACCGTTTCTCCGGTGTCGCTCCGAACGGCGGTGACATTCCAGACGGCGTCGGCGGAGGACCAGTCCGCTCGGACGATCCGATGGTTGAATCGGATGTGGCGGTCGATGCCCTCGTCGGCGGCCACGTCCTTGATGTAGCGCAGGATGGAGCCGCCATCGGCGATGGCCTGGTCGCTCGGCCAGGGACGAAAGCGGTAGCCGAGCGTGAACATGTCGGAGTCCGAGCGGACACCGGGGTAGCGGAACAGGTCCCACGTCCCACCGATGGCGTCACGCGCCTCGAAGATGGCGTAGCTGGCCCAGGGGCACTCGGCCTGGATGTAGTGACCGGCGCCGATCCCCGAGAGCCCTGCGCCCACGATCAGGACGTCGACGTGTTCACTCGACATGATCTGTCCCTTCAGACCGCGCTGGTGACGAGGTTGTCGTTCAGGGTCCCGTCGCTGCCGAACAGCTCCGTCCGCCAGCGCTCGACCAGCTCTGTCGTATCGCGGTCGTCGGGATGGAAGTCCGGGCGGTCGTAGTCGCACAACTGGTCCCAGAGCGGCCGCGACAGCAGCGGCGAGCGCCGGAACCGTCGCCAGCTGCGAAGAAGGTTGCCCCGTCGGTAGGTGGCGCGGTCACCGAGGAGCGAGGCGATGACCTGGACCGACATGCCGACCACGAAGCCGAAGCGCAGCAGCTTCATCGTCAGCACCCGGGTGAGCTCGCTGCCCCCGACCGCCTTGTACACGTCGAAGGCGACCGCCTTGTGCTCGGACTCTTCGAGCGCGTGCCAGAGGAAGAGGTTCTTGACTCCCTCGTGGCCGAAGAGATCACGCGTGTCCGCGCTGGTGAGGACGAGCTCGGCGAGGGTGGCGGTGAAATGCTCGAGGGCTGCCGTGGCGGCCAGGTTCGACTTCGCCGACAGGATCCGCTCACGGATCTGGAGCCCACGCTTCACGATGCGCTCGACCACCTTCGTCGGGTAGCCGAGGGCATCGAGGCGGTCGTTCAGGGCCCGGTGCTCGCGCCCGTGCATCGCCTCCTGGCCGATGAAGCCGGCGACCTGGCGCTTCAGCGCCGGGTCGCTGACCTGGTCACGGAAGTGGCGAACGGACCGCACGAAGAAGTCCTCGCCGTCCGGGAACACCGCTGACAGCGCCGCGGCCAGGTGGCTGAGGATCAGGTCTCCGTCGTCGGCGAAGTGCCGGGGCAGATCCTGGAGCGAGTCCTCGAACGACATTCGTCGGGTCGGGACCTTGCGGTCAGCCGGATTGACCGGACTCTCCCTGATTGTCTGGCTCATACCGATACCCTAAACGATTAGAGCGAATCCTTCAAATCCTCAATTCTGGTACCCTGGCGAGGATGGCAACGGAAGGCCGAGAGGCGGCGACAAAGGGGGAACGGACGCGGCAGGCGATCATCGATGCCGCCATCGCCCGCTTCGGACGGGACGGCTTCCGGGCGACGTCGGTCGCCGACATCGCTCGCGATGCGGCGGTGGGCGGGACCGTGGCCTACGCCTACTTCCCGAACAAGGAGGCGCTGTTCCTCGCCGCCGTCGACGAGGATGCCGCCGGCGTGATCCGGGAGGGTGCGTCGACCTTCATCGAGGAGGTCGGGCCCCCGGACTGGCGGGAGACCCTGATCCTCACGCTGCTCGACGCGGTGGAGCGTCATCCCCTGGCGAAGCGCCTGCTCGCCGGGCTCGAGCCGGAGGTGACCGCCCGGGTGCTGGAGACGCCGGCGCTCGCCGATCTTCGCAAGGCGTGCGCGCAGCGCCTGCGGACCGAGCAGCTCAACGGGACCGTGCGCCCCGAGATCGACCCCGTCAGGATCGCCAACGGGCTGGTCAACATCGTCCTGTCCCTGCTCATGTCCGTCGTACAGGTCGGCGGGGACACCGCCCGTACGTACGGAGCCGACGTCGCCGCCGTCCTCGAGGCAGCAGTGGGCACGTCGAGCGCGCTCGACGCCGCGCTGCGTTCGTAGCTCCGCGGGTCTGCGCGGTTCTCATCCGCCGATGGAAGGCAGGATGGCGTTGATGTAGGCGAGCATGGGTTGACCGGCTCCGATGCGACCCAGGGGCAAGAAGCCGATCTCGAGGTGCGGGCCAGTCGAGATTCCGACGATGCCGTAGCCGACGGCAGAGATCTGCTGGCCCTGCACCACGTGGGCTCCGACCGGCACCAGATCCGGCCCCGAGTGGCCGTAGTAGACGGTCCTCCCCGCCAGGGGGCCCGAGGTGATCTGCAGCACCGGGGCGTCGGGCCCGAACCCACCGATACCCTCCTGGATGATGGTGCCCGAACCCATGGCGTAGAGGGGTGTGCCACCCGGCGCTGAGTAGTCCACGCCTTGGTCGACGCTGCCGTTCTTCAAGTACTGACGGGGCAGCGGCAGCGCGGCACCGCCCGGACCGACGACGCCGCCCGCGACGGCGACGGAACTGGCCACAAGGGCGGCCGGGAGAGGCGGGAGGAATGGGGTCAGCATGGTGGTGCGGGTCGCGTCGTCGATCGCCCCGGTCACAGGGATCGCCGCGGCGTGCTGATAGGCCCTGATCGCCGCCGTGGTGGGCACGTCCCACCGCCCGGAGGTGGGTGCGGAGAACCCAAGGCCGGTGAGCAGCGCCTGCCAGTTGCCCACCTGGTTGGCTGACATCGGGGCCGGCGCGGCCGGAAGGCTGAACTGGGGTGCCCCCTGGATGGCGTCGAACACCGACTGGCCAGCGCTCTCCCAGCTCCAGAAGGATGCCGAGACCGCCTTGGCGTCGTCGGCGGCCTTGATGAAGCCGAGCATCTGGTCGCGCGCCGGGTCGGCGGGAGTCGAACCGGGGGATGTCGGGATTGGCGGCGTCGGGTCCGGCTGCGGCGGGGCCTGGTCCACGGCGATCACGGGCTTGCCCAGGGGTGCCAGCACAGCCAGGGCCGGCACGAGATCCCGGCTTGCCGGGGTCGATGAGGCATCCATCACGGCGACGGCGTCGAAGGGCGAGACAACTTGGGGGTAGGGATAGACGGATGCAGCGGGAGGCGGCGCCGGGACCGGCGGAACCGGCACGGCGGCGACGAGGGGAACGTTCGGGCCCACGACGAACCTCAGGACGTTGCCGTAGTCCTGGGCCGCCGGCAGAGGCGGATTGGCCCCCGCGGCAGGATCGAGGTCGGCCACGAAGCCGTCGATCCGGTCCTGGTCGGGGGTGGTGTAGGTGAGCTCGGAGACCGCCCGGGCGACGTCGGCCTTGGGGTCGGCCAGGCTGGGCATGTCGGCGCCGTAGACCCGGATGTTGGCGGCGTGGGCGGCGGGAAGGAAGGTGTCGAGGAAGCTCTGGTGGGTGAAGCTGGAATCCGTCGAGCCCAGGAGCACCACGACGTAGCTCAGGCCGGCACCCTGGGCCTTGGCCACCATGGCATCGACGGCTGGGAGATCCGTCCCGTTGACGACGGGGGCGTACTTCTGGCCGACGGCGCTGGAGAAGTCCCCCGTACCCCACGGCGAGGCCCCGACCGCGTGCGCCACCGCCAAGGTGTTGTTGCCGGCCTTGAGGGCGGCGAGGATCCCCCGATACTGACCGTTCTTCAGCGTCTGGGCCGTCGCTCTGATGGCGGTCGACCAGTCGGGGTAGGTCCTGACGCCAATCGAGTTCCAGATTGTCGATCCAGCAGCAGGCTGGGTCGTGTTGAGGGGGTTCAGGTGGACGAACCCGCCCTCGGCCGCCTGCCAGGCGTCGATGGCCTGCACGTTGGGACCGGTGTTCGGATCGCCGAGGGCGGCGAGGAGCGCCCTCGAGAAATCCGACGGTGTATGAATGGCGGCAACGGGCTGCGTGGCGGTCGCCGACTGGGTACCGGCATCCCGCTGGGCGGCCGTACCCGACGCTCCCGGCACTCGAGGCGGGGCCCAGATCCACATTCCCTTGCCGACCGGCACCGGTCCCTTGACAGCGGGTACGACAGGACTGGGCTGGGGCGGCGCCGTCGCCGATCCGCTCGGCGTCGTTGGCTTCGGCGTCGTTCCGTTCGTTGGGCCGGCGGGGCCGGCCGGGACGATGCCGGGGAGGCTGTGGAGCGGGTGGGACAGCGGAGCGGGAATGGCGGTCGAAGGGGCAGCCGGCGAGGACCCGGATGACGGAGCGCGGGAAGCGGGCGGGGCCATGGTCGTGGTGGGCGAAGGAGGCTGGGTCGTCGACGCGGTGGTCCCACCCGGTTTGGCGGAGGCGGTGCTCTCCGGCGCCGTCGATGGGGGCGAGGTTGTCGGACTAGAGGGCGACGGCCTGGAGGGCGGCGGGCAAGCCTTCCCGCTCGAGACGGTCACGTCCCTGAGAGTGAGGTTCACGTTGACAGCCCACGCGCACAAGCTCCACGACCCAGTGCCCTGTCCGACGATGGTCGCGCCGTTGCCGTTCACGGTTATGGGGCTGGTGACGACGGGCAGGCCGCTTGCCCCAGCGGTGGTGCCGTCGATCGGCACGACATAGGAACATCCCGCGGCCAGATCGACCGTCCCGCCACTGCTGCCATTGGCCTTGGTGATGGAGGCAACCAGACCTGCGGCACCGCCACCCGGTCCAGAGCACGGTACGGTCGCTACCACCGTCCCGTACGCGATACCGGGCGAAAGGATGGCAAAGGAGGCCAGCCCGGAAACCAGACCGGCAAGTGCGCCGACAGCGAGCAATCGGAGACAAGCTCTGCGGTGGTTCGTCTGCCTTGGACTGCCCAGCCAGCGCATGGACGGGCGCCAGGGTTCAGTCGACAAGGATCTCCGAGCTCGTGCGGGTGCTGCTGGGGACCTCGCGTAGTGGATTGTGCAACATCAACCTCCGCCCGGGTACAAAACCCGCCAATGAAAGGTTGACGGCAATCACGATCCTTCGCAACCCGTCGTCGGGCTCGGGGGTCCGGATCCAGCCGTTGGCTGTCCATGATCACGACGTTCCAGCCGACGAGGCCGTAGTCGCCTATCCATCCGGCCCGGGCACTCCGGCCGCTCAGGCGGCTCCGGGAGGCGTCTCGAAGCCGCAACGGGTTCCCGTTGCACGCGCCAAGCGGACGTCGAGCGTGGCCAGCTTCGATCCGAGGAGCTCGGCGAGCGAGATGTACCAGGCGTCGTAGGACGTGACCGTGTCACGCAGCTCCCAGGCGCGAGCGGCGAACGGCGCAAAGGGGAAGAGCTCCACCCGCAGGTCGAGGAGGTCCGCATGGGCTAGTGACGCGGCGTCGGCAGTTATGTCACCGGCCACGGCGGCGCGACGCAGGATGTTGGCGGCCTCGACCGGCATCAGGTGCGGCGCGTTGAGTGGCTCTTCGCCGAGAAGAGGCTCTGCCCAAGCGCCGGCCACACCAGCATCCACTAGGCCAGCCACGACCATCGAGGCGTCAACGACGAGCGTCACCGACGATCGGCGAGCGGCGCCCGCACGCGGGCGGTACGGTCGTCAGTGGCGAACCGAGGAAGGGACCGACGATGGCGGAGAGCGTCTACAAGATCATCGAGCTGGTTGGTACCAGCGAGGAGTCGTGGGAGAAGGCCGCCAGCGCGGCCGTAGCCAGGGCGGCGGGGTCGCTTCGGGACCTCCGCATCGCCGAGGTTGCTGATCTCGACCTCCAGATCGAGGACGGCCAGGTCAAGGCCTACCGGGCCCGGCTCAAGGTGTCCTTCAAGTACGAAGGCGGCGACTGAGGGTCACCGGGCGCGTCAGCACGGCGACGCGTGGCGGTCAGGCCGACCGCTCTCCGTCGGAGGCGGTCTGCCTCGCCCACGTCCGCAGCGACGCGCGAACCCGACCCACCCGCATCATCGCTGCCTGTCGCTCCGTCTCCAGATCCTCGTACTGCTGGCGAAGATCCTCCACGTGAGGGCGGAGCCCGTCCATCACGGCCTGGGCGCCCTGTGCCGTCGCCACCTGCACCTGGTCGCTGAGCCGGTCGACCTGCTGGCGGGCCTCCTCCATGCTCCAGGTGATCTCCTCGTGCTCGCGCCGAGATGATTCGACGATCTCCGACCCTCTGGCCTCGGCCTGCTCGACGAGGTCGACCGCCCGGCGTTCCGCCTCGGCCCGGTTGGCGTCAGCCTGTTCGACGAGGGTCAGCGCCTCCTCGCGGGCGCGGGCGGTCTCAGCTGAGAGCTCGGCGGCCCGAGCCTCTGCTTCCGCAACCAGCTCGGCTGCGCGGCGCTCGGCCTCGGCCAGATCGGCATCGGCCTGCTCGAGCAGATCGGTCGCTCGCTCCTCGGCCTCGGCCCGGTTGGCGTCAGCCTGCTCGACGAGGGTCAGCGCCTGCTCGCGGTCGCGGGCGGACTCAGCTGAGAGCTCGGCCGCCCGAGCCTCTGCCTCCGCGACCAGCTCGGCGGCTCGACGTGCCGCCTCGGCCCGGTTGGTATGGGCCTGATTGACATGCTCGGTCGCCCGCTCCTCCGCCTCGGCCCTCGCCACCTCGGCCTGCTCGACGAGGGTCAGTGCCTCCTCGCGGGCGCGGGCGGACTCAGCTGAGAGGTCGTCCGCCCGAGCCTCTGCCTCCGAGACCAGCTCGGTCGCCCGGCGCTCCGCCTCGGCCCGGTTGGCTTCGGCCTGCTCGACCAGCTCGGTCGCCCGACGCTGCGCCTCGGCCCGGTTGGCTTCGGCCTGCTCGACGAGGGTCAGCGCCTGCTCGCGGTCGCGGGCAGACTCAGCTGAGAGCTCGGCCGCCCGAGCCTCTGCCTCCTCGACCAGCTCGACTGCCCGGCGCTCTGCCTCGGCCAGGTCTGCATCGGCCTGCTTGACCAGCTGCACCGCGTCCTCGCGGTCGCGGGCGGACTCAGCTGAGAGCTCGGCCGCCCGAGCCTCTGCCTCCTCGACCAGCTCGGCGGCTCGACGTGCCGCCTCGGCCAGGTCTGCGTCGGCCTGCCTGACCAGCTGGACCGCTTCCTCGCGGTCACGTGCTGACTCAGCTGACAGGTCCGCTGCGGTCGCCTTGGCCGTCTCGACCGCCTCCGTGGCTTCGCGCTCGGCGTCGGCCCGCACGGTGGCCACCTGTCGCATCAGCTCGACCGCCGCCTGTCGGTGGCGCTCCGGCTCGTCGTAGAGCTCGGCCGCCCGAGCCTCCGCCTGCTCGACCAGCTCCCTCGCCCAGCGCTGGGCATCGGCCTTCGCCTCCGCGGCCTGGCGCATGAGCTCGGCCGCCTCTTCCCCATGGTCGTCGAAGGCAGCATGGAGCTCTGCCGCCTTCGCCTCGGCCGCCTCGACCAGCCCGGCCGCTCGCTTCTCCGCCTCGACCGTCTCTGCCTCCGCCTGGCGCAGGAGCTCGGCCGCCTTCGCCTCGGCCGCCTCGACCAGCTCGTCCGCTCGCTCCCCGGCCTCGGCCCTGATGACCTCGGCCCGGCGGACGAACTCGTCGGCTTCCTCGCGATCGTAGGTAGACGCCCTCCTGAGCTCGCCCGCGCTGGACTCGGCGGCGTCGAGCACGGCCGCCGCTTGCTTCTCGGCCTCGGCCTTGGCCATCTCGGCCTGCCGGATCAGCTCGTCGGCTTCCTCGCGATAGCGCCGAGAGGTCTCGGCCAGCCCCTCGAGCTCGGACACCTTGGTCTCGAGCTCGGTGATCCCCACCAGCGCCTCGCGCCCCCATCGGGCGTACTCAGCGACGTAGGTGTCGACCTGATCCCGGTCGTATCCGCGCAGCGCCCTGGCGAAGTGGGGTTGCTCGGCGCGACCCTCGATGATCTCCTGCGGTCCTCCGTCGCCGTCGTCACTTGGAACGGCGTACACCGAGCCCGTTTCGTCGTCGTACAGCGACGGACCCGAGTCCTCACTCTCCTGCGACTCCCACACTGACCGAACCAACCTTGCTCCCTTCGCCCTAGCCGCTTCTCGCCGCGCACGTTCAAGTCACGTTGGTTCACGCGCTGCGGAACGGACGACGAGCGCCCCGACCGGCTTCGGGCTCCTCGACCCCGAGAGGCCGATCCGTCTGCCGCCCGCTCGCCCGTCGTACGAGCCTTCTCCGCGCCTTGCATTGCTCGATCCGGTCCGACCTGGACGACCCGGACTCGAGCTCCGCACGACGCCCCCCGGCCTCAGGAGCTCACCGAAACCCCAGCACTATCGTCACGTTTGCACGGCGGCGGCGCATGTCGCAAATCAACAGGTCGCGGCCGTTCTCGCCGGGCTCCGACCGCACGAGGAGTCGGGCGTAGGGCTACCCTCGTTGCTGCTGACCGGGGGGAAGATGGCTCGAACGGAATGCGACGCCGAGCGGCTGACGGCCGGGGACGAGCGGATCCTGAAGCTCGAGCGGGGAACCATCGCCGGCCACACCTGCACCGTTATCGTCGTCGACCCCCTACCCGACGGCGAGTCTCCGACCCTCGAGCAGCTCAGGACTCACGTCGCCAATCGATTGGACCGGGTCCCGCGGTGCAGCCAGCGACTGGCTCCGACACCGCTCGGGCTGGCACCACCACTCTGGGTACACGACACCGGCTTCGACGTCAGCCGCCACGTACGCCAGCTGGCGCTGCACCACGAGCTCGACGAACGGGGACTCCGCGACGCCGTGGCCCGGCTCATGGAGGGCCGGCTCGATCGCCGCCATCCTCTGTGGAGCCTGCACCTGGCGCGGCTGACGGGGGGGCGCACGGCGCTGCTCTGGCGAGAGCACCACTGCATGGCCGACGGCATGAGCGGGCTCCGAGTCCTCGCTGCGCTGTTGTGGGACACCGAACGGGACCCAGGCGCGACCGAGCCGGCGCCGCGCGCGCCCACGCCGTCGTACACCAAGCGGGAGCTGCTGCGATTCGGCTTCGCCGCCCGCTTTCGGGGCTCGACCCGGCGCGGCGTACGACATGACTGGCGCCAGGCACCCCGGGAGGCGAAGCGCCTGATGGCGGCGCTTCGTCGCGAGGTGCTCCCCGGCTCGGACCTCTCTCCGCTGGCCGCCAGGGTAGGTGCGAGTCGAACCGTGGGCTGGCTCTCGGGTCCCCTCGCCGAGCTGCACGACGCGGGGAAGGCTGTCGGCCCGGGCGTCACTGTGAACGACGTCGTCCTGGCGGTGGTCGCGGGCGGGATCCGGCACTGGCTGTCGGCTCGGCGGGCCGCGACCGGGCACATCCGGGTCAAGGTGCCGGTGAGCCTCCACCGTCCGGGCGAGCAGCCGGATCAGCTCGGTAACCGGGACTCCTTCATCTTCGTCGACCTTCCCGTCGGGGCGCCGGACGTCCGCTCCCAGCTGATCGCCATCTCTCGGGAGACGTCGGAGCGAAAAAATGCCCGCGACGCCAACGAGCTGGACGCCCTCGTCCAGGGCCTCCAGCACCTGCCGCTGGGCGACCGCGCCGTCGACCTGACCATGAGCCCGCACGTGTTCGCCCTGAACGTCTCCAACGTCCCCGGTCCCCCGGGCCCGCTCCACGTGATGGGCGGTCGCGTCGCCTCCGTCGACGGGGTAGTCGAGGTCGCCCAAGGCCACGCCCTGCGCGTCGGGGCGCGATCGAGCCTCGGGCGGCTGTCCTTCGGTCTGTGCGCCGATTCCAGCGCCGTGCCGGACTGCGATCTGGTCATCGAGGGAATGCGGCGCTCGATCGATGACCTGCTGGTCTTGACGCCTCGCTGATGTTTACGAGCCGGCGGTACAGGGGATGTCCACCCCCCGAGATCAGCGAATCACGCTCCGGCGTGGGCCCGACGATCGTCGAGAGCCCCGGAACGACACCAAGAGGACCAGATCCCGATGTTCGAGCACAGTGCCCAGCAAGTCCACTTCGCCCTGGTGCGGAACGGCTACGACCGCCGCCAGGTCGACTCGGACGTGGCCGACCGTGACCGACGGGCGAAGGAGGCCCGTATCCGGATCGAGGAGGCGGAGTCCAGGCTGGCAGAGATCACGGATCGGGCCCGAGCGCTCGAGGCCAAGATCTCTGTGTTGGGAGCCCGTTCCCGAGAGGGCGCGTCGGACTCGGCCGCATCCGTGGCCGACCTGGCCGAGCGGCTCCTGCGGACCGTGAGCGCGGCGGGCCGCGATCTGCCCTCCCAGGTTCTCTCCCAGGCACGATCGGAACGGGAGGCGATCGAGCGGATGACATCGGACGTGAGCAAGGTCGCCCGGTTCCGCGCCGCCAGGATCATCGGCTCGGCCCGGCGCGACCGGGAGGAGGCGGATCGGCTCGTCGTCGAATCCCGCAAACAGGTCGACGAGTACGTCGACGAGGCGAGGAGCGCAGCCGAGGAACGGGCACAGGTCGTCTGGGACAAGGCTCGAGAGAGTCTCCATCAGCCCATGCTGGAGGTGGAGGAGACCAGGAAGCAGGGTCGGGCCAAGCGCCGCGAGCTCCGGCAGTTGGAGGACCTGCGGGACGAGTGGTGGGGGCGCGTCGCCGGACACTCGGGCCCGCTCGCCGACGACCCCGTTGAGGACGTCGGATAGCCTGATCATCCCGAGGGCTCGCACGCTCTCGGGGAGTCGCGACGGGGGGAACGGGTGGGCGGGCCTGGGTCGGGCACGAACAGGCAACAGCAGTTGCTGCTCGTTGGCATGGCCCTGTCCATGTCCATCTGGTTCATCGACGACACCGCCGTCACCGTCGCCCTGCCGACCATCGAGCGCTATTTCGACGTCTCCAGCACGGCAGCCCAGTGGACGATCACCGCCTACCTCCTGGCTGCGGCAGCAGGAGTGGCGGCCGCGGGGCGCATCGCCGATATCTTCGGTCGGCGGAGGGTGTTCCTGGTCGGTGTCGGCACCTTCATGGTCTCCTCCATGCTGTGTGGACTGGCCGTCACCGACTGGTGGCTCATCGGCGCCCGGGTCCTCCAGGGTGGAGGGGCGGCGCTCATGGGCCCGGCTGCTGTCGCACTGATCACGACGAGCTTCCCGCCCGAACGTCGCGGGCGCGCCCTCGGCACGATCGCCGCGGTGGCGTCGATTGCCCTGGCGCTCGGGCCGCTGGTGGGCGGCACCATCGTCGAGGGGCTCGGGTGGCGCTGGATCTTCTTCCTCAACGTTCCGGTGGCCGCGCTCGTGATCATGCTCGTGCACGCCGTGGCGACGGAGTCCCGGGACGAGGCCGTCCGCCGCGTCGACGTGCGGGGCGTCGTCCTGCTGACCGCTGGTCTGTGCGCCCTGGTGTTGGGACTGGCCGAGAGTCCGGCGTGGGGATTCGGTTCAGTCCGCACGATCGGCCTGATCGCCGGCGCCGCTTGCTGCCTCGTCGCGTTCGCCCTCGTGGAGGCCAGAGTCGATGAACCGCTCATCCACCTGCGGGTCCTGCGGCATCCCCATGTGCTGGTCGCGAGCACCGTCGGCCTCTGCAACCAGTTCGTCGTCATCGCCCTGGCCGTGTTCGCCATCACGTACTTCCAGGTCAGCTTCGGGCTCTCGCCGCTCGAGGCAGGGCTCCTCTTCCTGCCGACCGTGCTGCCCCAGGCGGCGACGGCGCGCCTGGCCGGCCGACTGGCCGACACCTCGGGGCCAGCGATCCCGATCGTCGCCGGTATGGCCACGATGGCGATCGCCATGGTCGGCGTCTCGTACGGGGCCGAGCATCACAGCTACCTGGCGATGATCCCCCCGATGGTGGCCTTCGGGATCGGCATCGCCCTCGTCGTCACCCCGACGAGGGTCGCGGCCCAGGCCGCAGTCGGCGAGGAACACCAGGGGGTAGTCGCCGGCGTCATGAGCACGTTCAACCGGCTCGGGGCCGTGCTCGGCGTGGCCTTGGTCGGCGCCCTGATCGTGTCCCTCCAGCACAGCCGGACGATCGAGCTCCTGGCCCATCGGCACATCAGTCCCGACAGCGACGACAGGGCCGCCCTGGACAGCATCCTCTACCACGGCCACAACGGGAACCTGGCATTGGCCAACGACCCGGGCCAATTCGTGGCGCCGGTACGGCACGCCGCCCACGACGCCTTGAGCTACGCCTTCGCCAACGGCATGCGCCTCGGCGCGGCGGTCGCCGCTATCGCCGCCGTACTCGGCCTCCTCTTGCTGCGACCGGGCGGCCGCCAGCTTCGCTGGTAACCCCGGCAGGCGCGGACGACCGGTTCACATATGTAGTTAGGCCTGCCTAAGCCCAATAAGGGACACCTAAGAGGACGATTGGTTGATCAATCAGGTGTGAATGGCGAGCCGCTGTCGCGCCACGGTGCCTCGCTCAACCGGCAGGCAAGACTGGCCAATAGTCCCGGGGAAGGCGGATCGCCATCGCTACGTCGGCATAGATGCCATCGGCGACGTATCCCTTGACTTCTTCACGATGGTCCCCCACGACGGCGAGCAGCTTCTCGAATCCTTCGATGAAGGACCGCCGTACTTCGTCAGCGATGTCAGGGTCGGAGGCCGCCGCCGCCGTTGCCTGGAGGCGGAACAAGAAATGGTGTCTGTGCTCGACATTCTCGACGTAGGCCAGGTGAATGCGCGTCCGAGCCTCCGCAGGGTCCCCGGCTTGGGCCGCGGTATCGATGATTGCCATTATCTGGCGATGGTTCCATCG
>DASXYV010000018.1:0-4376 GCA_036502305.1 Acidimicrobiales bacterium | reverse complement strand
GAGCGTCTCCAAGCCCGACGACCTCGACGTGCTGGTCGAGGCCCTGGCCGGCGAGGGGCCGCTCCACGCCTACGCCGCCGACCATCAAGGCGAGCACCTCTACACCTCCGAGCGCCTGGTGATCAGCCAGGCCGCTGGGGTGTTCCAGCCGCGAGAGGACCTGCACGATCGGGTCGACGTCGGCGAGGTCGTCGGCAGTGTCGGCCCCGAGGAGGTGCGGTCGCCGTTCTCGGGCTCGCTTCAGGGGTTCCTGGCCCTCGCCGGCCAGCGGGTCCTCGCCGGACAGCCGGTCGCGTGGCTCCGCGCGGCGCCGACCCCGTGACCAGGGGGGCGGCCATCGCAGGGTGGGGATCGGCCCTGCCGGAGACAGTGGTGACCAACGCCGACCTGGAGGCACGGCTGGACACGAGCGACGCCTGGATTGTCGAGCGAACCGGCATTCGCGAGCGGCGGGTCGGTGGTTCCACGTCCGAGCTCTCGGTCGCCGCCGGTCGTGCTGCCCTGGCACAGGCTGGCCTGCTCCCGTCCGACGTCGACCTCCTGGTGCTGTCGACGACGACGCCCGATCAGGCCGTCCCCGCGACATCGGCCACCGTGCAGCACGAGCTGGGGCTGCGGTGCGCCGCCTTCGACCTCAACGCCGCCTGCTCCGGCTTCGTGTACGCCGTCGTCACCGCCCACGCCCTCATCTCCACTGGCGTCGACCGTGCCCTGGTCATCGGCACCGACACCCTCTCGGGGATCACCGATCCTGGCGACCGGGGCACGGCGGTGCTGTTCGCGGACGGGTCGGGCGCCCTCGTGCTGGAGGCGGCGCCGGGTGACGACCGGGTGCTCGGTTGGGACCTGGGCGTCGACGGCTCGGGCGTGCCCCTGCTCTACTGCGACCACGGTGCCTACATACAGATGGACGGGCGTGAGGTCTTCCGGCGAGCGGTGCGGGTGACGGTGGAGTCGGCCCATGCGGCCCTGGAGCGGGCCAAGCTCGGCCCGGAGGACATCGCCCTCTTTGTGCCCCACCAGGCCAACCTGCGGATCATCGAGGCCGCCAACCAGCGCCTCAGGATCCCCCTGGATCGGACGGCCACGATCCTGGACCGCACCGGCAACACCTCGGCCGGCTCGATCCCGCTGGCCCTGGCCGAGGCCGCCGACACAGGCCGCCTCCGAGACGGGGACAACCTCCTGCTGTCGGGCTTCGGCGCCGGCATGACCTGGGCGAGCGTCGTGATCCGGTGGGGCCGGTGAGCGCGCAGCCCCAGCGGGTGATCCTCGTCACAGGTGGGTCACGCGGCATCGGCCTGGCCTGCGCCCGGCGGTTCCAGGACGCCGGCGATCGCGTGGCGGTCACCTTCCGCACCAAGCCTCCGGCAGGGCCGGAGGGACGCAGCGAGAGCTCCACCGAGCTGCTGTGCCTGCGGTGCGACGTGACCTCGCCGAGCGACGTCGAGCAGGCCTTCGAGACCATCGAGGAGCGGTGGGGCCCGGTCGAGGTCCTGGTGGCCAACGCCGGCATCACCAGGGACACCCTGCTCCTGCGGATGAGCGAGGACAACTGGCAGGAGGTGCTCGACACCAACCTCACCGGGACCTACCGCGCCGTCAAGCGGGCGGTCCGGGGGATGGTCCGGGCCCACGACGGGCGTATCGTGCTCGTCTCCTCCGCCGCCGGCTTCGCGGGCGGACAGGGCCAGGCCAACTACGCCGCCAGCAAGGCCGGTCTCCTGGGTCTGGCCCGCTCGCTCGCCCGTGAGCTCGGGTCCCGCGGCATCACGGTCAACCTCGTCGCCCCTGGGCCAGTGGCCACCGACATGCTCGACGACGTCGCCGACGCCCGCATGGCCGAGCTCACGGCCATGATCCCCCTCGGACGGGTCGCCACCCCCGAGGAGGTGGCAACGGCAATCACCTTCCTCGCATCGCCGGAAGCCTCATACATCACTGGTACCGTGCTGCCCGTGGATGGCGGCCTGGCGATGGGCATCTAGTGCCAGATTCTCCAGTCAACCATCACCGAAAGGAAACATCTTCAGTGGACAACGAAGCCGCCTTTGACAAGTTCAAGACCTGCGCCGTCGAGGTGCTCCAGGTCCAGCCGGACCAGATCACGCTCGACGCCCGCTTCGGCGACGACCTCGACGCCGACAGCCTCGACCTGGTCGAGCTGGTGATGGCGCTCGAGGAGGCGTTCGACATCACGATCGACGAGTCCGAGCTGGAGGGGATCGAGACGGTCGAGCAGGCCTTCAACTTGATCACGTCCAAGCTCTGATGCAGCTGGCCTGGGGTCGGGCCCGGGGTCAAGCGAGCGCCGGCCGGCGTGTGGCCGTCACCGGCCTCGGCGTCGTGGTGCGTTGTGGCATCGGCAAGGACGCCTTCTGGGAGGGTCTCTGCGCGCCGGCTCCGGTGGGTGACCGTCGGGTCACCGCCTTCGACCCGACCGCGTGGTTCGGGCCCAAGGAGGTCCGCCGTGTGGATCGGTTCGCCCAGCTGACGGTGGCCTCGGCCGCCATGGCCCTGGACGATGCCGGGGCCGTCGAGCCCGACCCGGACCGCGCCGGCGTGGTCATGGGCACTGGCGTCGGTGGGATCGAGACCCTGGAGGACCAGTTCGTCGTCAGCCAGGAGAAGGGGCCCAACCGGGTCTCGCCCTTCCTCGTCCCGATGATGATGGCCAATGCCGGGTCGGCCATGGTGTCGATGCGCAACGGTTGGCGAGGGCCCTGCGAGACGATTGCCACCGCCTGCGCTGCCGGGTCGCACGCCATCGGCAACGCCGCCCGTCTCGTGGCGTCCGGTCGCTGCGAGGTCGTGCTGGCCGGAGGAGCCGAGGCGGCGATGATCCCGGTGACCCTCTCGGGCTTCGGCAACATGACCGCTCTGTCGAAGTCCGGCATCTCCCGACCCTTCGACCTCGAGCGTGACGGCTTCGTCCTCGCCGAGGGATCAGCTGCCCTGGTCGTCGAGGACCTGGACCGAGCCCGGGCCAGGGGCGCGCGTGTCTACGCCGAGCTGGCCGGTGCGGCCAGTACTGCCGACGCCCACCACCTCACAGCCCCCGCGCCCGGTGGCACGGGGGCGGCCGCCTGCATGGAAGAAGCGCTCGACGACGCAGCCCTGGCCCCCCGCCAGATCGCCCACATCAACGCCCACGGGACCTCGACCACGCTCAACGACGCGGCCGAGGCCGAAGCCATCAACAAGGTGTTCGGGACTCCGGGCCCGGTCCTCACCTCTATCAAGGGCGTCACCGGTCACGCCCTGGGAGCAGCCGGGGCAATCGAGGCGGTGGCCTCCGTCCTCACCATCGACCGACGGGCGATTCCGCCCACCGCGGGCTACGGCACCCCCGATCCTGATCTGCACCTCGACATCGTGGCCGGCGCGCCCCGGCCGTGGGAGCCCGGACCGGTGCTGTCGAACTCGTTCGGCTTCGGTGGGCACAACGGCTCCCTGATCTTCGTGCCCAGCGCCGAGGACTGAGCGCCCGCAGCGGCGCCGGTCCGCCGCTCGACAGGCGCGAGTTTCCCTATGGGGGACCCTCCGGTACCGTCGCCATGGTGACTGCACCCACCCCCCGGCCGGCCGATCTCGAATTCGGTGCATTCACCGAGGACGGCCCGTGGGTCATCGACCTCGACGACCTCCCGTGGCGAGCGGCGGTCGACCGGGTGCGGGCCCGAACCCGCGGCGAGGTGCCCCGGCTTCTGCGACGACGCCGGATTCCACCGGGGCAGCGGGTTGTGCGGGTGGGGAGCCAGCTGGGACGGGCCGTGGCGGGCTGGTACCTCGTCGAGCGGAGACGGTCGCAATCGGAATCGCGCGCCGGACTGTCGCGTCGCCTCCGCATCGCATTCGAGGAGCTGGGACCGACCTACATCAAGCTCGGCCAGATCCTGTCGTCGGGACAGGGGATCTTCCCCGAAGAGCTGGTGGCCGAGTTCCGCCTTTGTCGTGACCAGGTGCCAGCCGAGTCCTTCGCCGCCGTGCGCCGGACGGTCGAGACCGACCTCGGGCGACCCCTCGACTCGGTCTTCGCCGAGTTCGACGAGACCCCGGTGGCGGCGGCGTCCATCGCCCAGGTGCATGGAGCCAGGCTGATCACCGGCGAGCCGGTCGTCGTGAAGGTCCAGCGACCGCAGGTGAGCGGGCTCGTCCGGCGGGACCTGGCCGCCATGAGCTGGATCGCCCCCAGCCTCGTGGGCCGCATCCCGGTCACCGCGCTGGCCAATCCTCCCGCCCTCATCGAGCTCTTCGCGGAGACCATCGTCGAGGAGCTGGGACCGACCTACATCAAGCTCGGCCAGATCCTGTCGTCGGGACAGGGGATCTTCCCCGAAGAGCTGGTGGCCGAGTTCCGCCTTTGTCGTGACCAG
>DASXYV010000017.1:0-8069 GCA_036502305.1 Acidimicrobiales bacterium | reverse complement strand
CGGCGTGACCTTCGCTGAGGAAGCCGTCGTGGAGCTGTCCAGCCTGCTGGCCGACGCCGAGCAGCACGACATCCGCATCGAGGCCGCCCTGGCCAAGCTGTACTGCTCGGAGATGGCCTGGCAGGTCGCTGACGAGATGGTGCAGATCCGGGGAGGCCGGGGATTCGAGACGGCGGCCTCCCTCGAGGCCCGAGGCGAGAAGCCGGTCCCGGCCGAGCAGGTCCTCCGAGACCTCCGCATCTGCCGGATCTTCGAGGGCTCCTCGGAGATCATGAAGCTGCTGATCGCCCGGGAGGCCGTCGACCAGCACCTTGCCGTGGCCGGCGCCATCATCGACCCCGAGGTCGACGCCCGGACCAAGGCCAAGACGGCGGCCAAGGCCGGCGCCTTCTACGGCAAGTGGCTGCCGCGGCTCGCCGTCGGGCAAGGTCAGTCGCCTCGCAGCTACGCGGAGTTCGGCGAGCTGGGGACCCACCTTCGCTTTGTCGAGCGCTCCAGCCGCAAGCTCGCCCGCTCGACCTTCTACGGGATGTCCCGCTGGCAGGGCAAGCTCGAGCGAAAGCAGGGATTCCTCGGTCGCATCGTCGACATCGGGGCCGAGCTGTTCGCCATGAGCGCGGCGTGCGTACGCGCCCAGATGCTGACCGACGACGGCGAGGTGGAGGCTGACAGCGCCATCGAGCTGGCCGACCTCTTCTGCAAGGGCGCCCGCCGCCGCGTCGACCGGCTCTTCCACGACCTGTGGCGCAACGACGACTCCGACAACTACGCCGCCGCCCAGGCCGTGCTGACCGGCCGCTACACCTGGGCCGAGGGAGGCATCCTCGACCCCGCCGGCGACGGCCCCATGCTCGGCACCGCCAGCACCGAAGCCGACGTCGAGAGCAAGGTCGCCCCGCCCCTTAGTCCCGAGAGCGTGGCCACCGGCCCCAGCCATTGATCGGCCGTCCCGCCACGCGCCAGCGGCTCCACCGTCCGGCGCGATCGGCAGGGCGTCGTGTTGCCTCCGGGCCGGCCTCCCCGGCCGGCCGTGCTCGCTGATGATCGCTGTCTTCGTCGTGGCCCTCGTGCTCGCCCAGGTCATCGGGATCCTCGGCCTGCGGCGCCGCGGCTACGAGCTGCTGTGCACGATCGCCATAGCCGTGCTGTTGGCCATTGCGATCTTCGCCGCCGCCCGCGTGGTCGGGCTGGCCTGATCGACGCTCGCCGTTGGCTGGGGTGGTGAGCGGTCCACACTGGTAGGAGTGACGCGCGCATCCGAGTCCGTTGAGTTCCAGCCCGACGCCGCGGCCGAGGTCCTGGCGCGCATGGATCTGGTCGCCGCTGGACGAGGCGGGTGGATCAACTTCCATCCCCGCATCGACGAGGACACCGAGGTGCCCCCGGAGTCCTCGCTCTTCGGGATCTTCTCGGCCAGCGGCCCGGCCGTGCCGATCTGCACGTGGATGCCCGGCAAGTGGCGGGGCGAACGGCGGGAGCCGGTCTCGATCGGCATACAGCACGCTGCCGGGCCCCGTGCGGTCGCCCGGCTCGGCTCCGCCGGGGTCGAAGTGCCCAGCGGCTGGCGGATCCGACAGGACCATCCTCGACGAGGCCTGGTGATCTTGGTCCCGGCCGAGCAGGATCACGAGAGCACGCTGAGCTGGCTCCTGCGAGCCGGTGCCGCCCTCAGTGCCGTGCCGCTCACGGGCCTCTGGCGGGCCGCCGTCTTCGTCAATACCTGACCCCAGCCGGCGCCTGGGGGGTCGAAATCCCCCGTCCGCCGCCCTGGAGGGGGCAACATGGCGTCGGAGCAGAGAGGTGGAGCGGATGGAAGTCACGAAACCAACCGTGTCTCCGTCAAAATCAGGTGGTTTCGGCTCGCCCCCTGTGAGCAGAGGCCATCGCCCGGGGTAAAGGTGTCCACGATGCAAGAGGTTCTCATCGAGCCCATACAGCTCGACACGGCGGCCGTTCTGCTCGGCGAGAAGCGGATCACACAGCTGGCCGCCCAAGCCGAGGCGACCAACCGCGTGCTGGCGGGTCGGACGGTGTGGAACGTGAACTCCACCGCCCAGGGTGGAGGCGTCGCCGAGATGCTGGAGGTGCTCCTCGCCTACGCCCGCGGAGGGGGCGTCGACACCCGGTGGCTGGTGATCCATGGCGTCCCCGATTTCTTCGCCGTCACCAAGCGTCTCCACAACTGGCTGCACGGCGTTCCGGGCGACGGCGGCGAGCTGGGTGTGGCGGAGCGCCGCATCTATGAGCAGAACCTCGCCGACAACGAAGGTGACCTGATCGCCCGGGTGCGCCCCGGTGACGTCGTCATCCTCCACGATCCGCAGACGACGGGGCTGATCGCACCGATGAAGCGGGCCGGAGCCGTCGTGATCTGGCGCTGCCACGTGGGAGCGGACGACCGGGACAACCCGTTCCTCGTCGGCGCGTGGAACTTCCTGGCGCCCTACCTGGAGGACGCCGACGCCTTCATCTTCTCCCGGGCCACCTATCCGCCAGCATGGCTGGACGGAGGGCGTATTCACATCATCCCTCCGTCTATCGATCCCTTCTCGGCCAAGAACCAGGAGCTGGCGTCCGGCGCCGTGCGGTCGATCCTCGCCCGGATCGGCCTTCTGCCCGAGAACGCGAGTGCGGGTCCGCCCGAGTTCATGCACCGGGACGGACTGCCCGGCACCGTGACCGGCGTCGCTGACATCGTCGCCGAGGGAGGACGGCTCGACCCCGACGCTCCCGTCGTCGTGCAGATCTCACGGTGGGACGGGCTGAAGGACATGTTCGGGGTGATGTGGGGCTTCGCCGAGCACGTCGGCAGCGAGAGCGGGGCCAACCTGATCCTTGCCGGCCCCGAGGCCAAGGGCGTCGCCGACGACCCGGAGGCCATCGCGGTCTACAACGAATGCCTCGAGGGCTGGCGCCGGCTGCGCCCCGACCAGCGTCGACGGATCCGATTGGTCCGGCTCCCCATGGACGACGTCGAGGCCAACGCGGCCATGGTGAACGCGCTCCAGCGGCACGCCTCCGTGGTGGTCCAGAAGAGCCTGGTCGAGGGCTTCGGGCTGACGGTCGCCGAGGCCATGTGGAAGACCAGGCCGGTCGTGGCCAGCGCCGTGGGCGGCATCAACGACCAGATCGTCGACGGGGAGAGCGGTCGCCTCCTCCCCGACCCGACCGATCTGGTCACTTTCGGTGCGATCATCGACAGCCTGCTGCACGACCCGAGCGAGCGGCAGCGGCTGGGTCATGAGGCGCGCCGGCGGGTCCTCGACCAGTTCATGGGCGACCGTCATCTCATCCAGTACGGCCAGCTCCTCGACGAGCTGCTCGTGCCCGCTGCCCCCCGGGCGCCGTCGGCTGTCAGGCCCGCCGGTCCTTGACCACATTTCCGCCCTGGATGACGAGGACGACCCGATCGGGCTGATCGAACAGCTCCGGATCCTGCAACGGATCGCCGTCGAACACAACCAGGTCGGCGAGCTTGCCCGCGCTGATGGTGCCGATGTCGTTCTCGCGCCGGAGCAGCTCGGCGTTGGTGCGGGTGGCCGACACCAGCGCTGCCATCGGCCCGAGGAGCCGCGACTTGAGGGTGAGCTCGAGGCCACGATGACCTTGCTCGGGCCCCAGCAGATCGGACCCTGATCCGAGCGGCACACCGGCCGCAGCGGCGAGCTTCACTGACCGGCCCATGGCGTCCTCCAGTCCCTCGAGCCGCGAGAGGACGTCCTCGGACAGCCCCCAGTCCTCCCATTCCCTGGGCATGACGTGGAGCACGGCGAGCGTTGGCACGACGTACGCACCTGCGACGGCGATCTCGTTGGCCGTGTCCTCGTCGAGCAGGCTGGCGTGCTCGAAGCTGCGAACGCCCGCTGCGAGCCCGTTGCGGATGCCGCCGACGTTGTGGGCGTGGGCCAGCACGTAGGTGTCACGGGCGTCGGCCTCGGCGACCACCGCCCGAAGCTCGTCCACCGTGAGCTGAGTGTCCTCGATGCGATCCGTCGAGGACACCACGCCCCCCGAGACCGCCACCTTCAGCTGCGTGGCGCCCCGACGGAACGCCTCGCGCGCCGCCAGCCTGGCGCTGTCCGCCCCGTCAATGCGCATGGAGGGCTGCACGAGGCCGGCCAGGCCGTCGTCCCGCCCGTGGTGATCGAACGGATCACGGAGGTCGCCATGGCCGCCCGACTGGCACAGGATGGGCCCCGACGGAAGGATCCGAGGGCCTCTCACCAGGCCGACCGCCGTCGCCGTGGCCAGCCCGCCGTCGGCGCCCCCCGCGTCTCGCACGGTCGTGAAACCTGCGTCCAGCGCCACGTCGCAGACATGGAAGATCCGGGCCGCCGTCACCGCCACCGGGACGCGGTGTCCGCTCAAGTCGGCCAGGTCGACCAATGTCAGGTGGGCATGGGCGTCGATCAGGCCGGGAACGACCGTCAGGCCGCCGAGATCCAGCTCCGTGCCGGAGGGAGCCCTCCCACCGACCTGGGCGATCCGTTCGCCCTCGACCACCACGACGCCCTCCCTGACGGGCTCGGTGCCGGTGCCATCGGCCAGGTTGGCGCCCCGCAGGACAAGGCTCGCCATGCCGGCTCAGACTAGTTGGGGGTCCGGCCTCCCGGGCCGGCTGTGTCGTCGGGCCGGCCTCCCGGGCCGGCTGTGAGGATGCCGACGGTCGCCGGCGGGAGGTGGAGCAGCCCACCTCCGAGGGAGACGTCCTCCTCCGAGGCCAGGAGCAGCGTGCCATCGGCCTCGAGGAGGGTCGCCTTCTCGCCCAGGTTGCAAGCGGTGGTGATGGGCCCGCGCCGCACCACGAGACAGCTCTCCCCCTCGACGTTCACCCTGACCCGATCGAGGCGACCATCGCCCAGCTCCGGCACCTCCCGACGAAGGCGGATCAGCCGGCGGTGCCAGTCGAGGAGCTGGCGGTGCGGGAGCCGCTCGGGTTCGGTCCAGTCGAGCTTGGAGTGCTCGAAGGTCAGGGGGTCCTGGGGATCGGGCATCGACTCGACCGGCCAGTCGAGGCGGGCCAGGTCCCGCAGCCGCCCCTCGGCGACGAGGTGCCCGAGAACGGGGTCACCGTGGTCGCTGAAGTACTGGAAGGGGGTCGACGCCCCCCATTCCTCGCCTTGGAACAGCATGGGAACGAACGGGGCCGTGAACAGGAGAGCGGCACCGACCTTCAGTCGTCGGGCGCTCATCAGCGCCCCGGTGCGCTCACCGGCGGGTCGGTTGCCCACCTGATCGTGGCTCTGCAGGTACACCACGAAACGATGGCCCGAGAGCCCGGGCGGTAGCGGTCGGCCGTGGACCCGGCGGCGATACGTGGACCAAGTGCCGTCGTTCACATAGGACTGCCGGACGGCCTTGGCGAGGGCGTCGAGCGAGCCGAAGTCCGCGTAATAGCCGTTTCGCTCGCCCGTGAGCACGGCGTGCAGCGCATGGTGGAACTCGTCGCTCCACCACCCGTCGAGCCCTGCACCCCCGGCCTGGCGGGGCTGCACGAGGCCAGGATCGTTCTTGTCGCTCTCGGCCACGAGGACCATCGAGCGGCCCAGCTGGCCGGCCAGCTCCTCGACCCGGTGGCTGAGCTCCTGCAGAAAGGGCATCGTCGCCCCGTCGATGAGCGCCTGGACGGCGTCGAGGCGCAAGCCGTCGAGGTGGTAGTCGCGCAACCACATGATGGCGTTGTCCACGAAGAAGTCCGTGATTCCAGCGCTCCGCGCATCATCCAGGTTGACCGCCGGTCCCCAGGGCGTGGCATGGCGATCGGTGAGGTAGGGACCGAAGCTCTCCAGGTAGTTGCCCTCGGGGCCCAGGTGGTTGAAGACCACGTCGAGCAGCACGCCCAGGCCGCGCCGGTGGCAGGCGTCGACCAGGCGCTTGAGCCCGTCCGGCCCGCCGTAGGCGTGGTGTGGTGCGTAGAGGTCCACGCCGTCGTAGCCCCATCCCCACCGACCCGAGAACTCGGCCACCGGGAGCAACTCCACGGCGGTCACGCCGAGGTTGGTGAGATGGTCGAGATGGGCGATGGCGGCGTCGAAGGTACCGGCCTCCGAGAAGGTCCCGACGTGCAGCTCGTAGAGCACTGACGACGACAGCTCGATGCCGCGCCAGCCCTGGTCGTTCCACGGGAAGCGCGAATGGTCGACGACCCGCGACGATCCGTGAACACCGTCCGGTTGCCACGCTGATCGCGGGTCGGGCCGTCCTTCGGCTCCGTCGACCGACAACCGGTAGTCGGTACCTTGTCCTGCCTCCTCGACCTCGACCGACCACCACCCGCGTTCGTCGCGGGCCAGCGGCAGCACTCGCCCGGCGACGAATATCTCGACCCGCCCGGCGTCGGGGGCCCAGACGCCAAATCGCTGCACTTCGTCGGCGGTCATACCCCGGCCCCTCGTTTGATGCCTACGAATCCACCAGATCGAGAGGTTATGCCCCTCCTCGCCATCGCCTTCTCTATACATTTACAGGCAAAGCTGTAGCCTGGGCGTACCTGATGGGCCCGAGAACCGAGACCATGGCGGAGCAGGATTACTATCGCGCGCTGTTCGACAAGGCCGCGGTTGGGCTCTGTTATACGGCCCCGGGGGGGCGACTGCTGGCGGTCAATCAGGCATTGGCGAGCATGCTGGGTTTCGAGTCGCCCGAGGAGCTGATCGCGAGCGGCCCGATGGCCAGCCGTCTCTTCGACCCCGGGGACCTCGAGGATCTCCGGTGGCGAGTCCGCGAGCACGGTGAAGTCAACGGGTTCGACGTCCCCATGCGTCGCCTGGATGGGCGCATCATCTGGGTCGCCATCACCATCAATACCGTCGACCGTGACCATGTGGTCACCGTGATCGACGTGACCGACCGCCGCCAGCACGAGGAGGCGTCTCGAACGAACGAGGCGCGGCTCAGATCGGTATTGGCCAACTCCTCGGAGAACTACTTCATCCTCGACAGGAACGGTGACGTCCGGTGGCTCAGCTCGGAGCCGGATAGCAGGCTCGGCTACGAGCCCGCTGCGCTGCTCGGCCGCCACGTAGACCTGGTTCATCCCGATGACCGCCTTTGCTTTGCTCGAACGGTCCAGAAGCTCTTCTCGGGTGAGTCCGAGTTCGAGATCGCTCGCTACCGCGGACGCCACAAGGACGGCACGTGGCGCTACCTCGAGGCCCGGGTGACCAACATGTTGCGTGATCCGGACGTCCAGGGATTGGTCATCAATGTCCGGGACATCACTGAACAGCACTCGGCAGAGGAGAGGCTCGAATACACCGAGTTGCACGACGAGCTGACGAATCTGCCCAATCAACGTTATCTCGACCGCTGGATCGACGAGCATGGCGAGAGTGAAATCGGCGCGCACGTATCCATTCTGTTGGTCGACGTCGACCGTCTGAACCACACGAACAACACCTTCGACCGCGCTGCTGGAGACGACAACATCAAGTTCGTGGCCGACGGCCTGCGCCAGCAGGTCCCCGAAGAGGCGGTGCTCGTCCGGTGGGCGGGAGACAGCTTCGCCGTCGTCGTCCCGGGTGCGCTCGGACGTGAGACGGTCGTGGGCCTCGCCGAAGACATCGTGCGCGCCTGTCGTCACACGCGCCGGATCGGCACCGTGGACGTCTTCGTCAGCGTGAGCGTCGGCGTGGCAATCGGCGGTAAGGGGCGCGGATCCGCCAAGGACCTGGTGCGCGATGCCGACACCGCGCTCCATCAGGCCAAGGATCGGGGCCGCAACCGGTTCCAGCTCTTCACCGGGTCGATGCAGCACCGCCTGGCCGCCCGTCTCAAGCTGGAGGGTGAGCTGCGGCGCGCCGTCGAGGGCCCCAGCGGGATCACGCAGTTCCGGCTGCTGTTCGATCCGCTCGTCGCACTTCGTGACCGCAAGACGGTGGGAATGGAGGGCTTGGTCGCGTGGCAGCACCGCGAGCACGGGCTGCTGAGGGCCGCCGAGTTCGTCCCCCTCGCCGAGGAGACGGGCCTGATATCGCCGCTCGGCCACTGGGTCCTGGAAGAGGCCTGCCAGACGGCACGCCGGGTGAATCGCGGTCGCCTGCACGACCCGCTCGCGATGTCGGTGAACC
>DASXYV010000016.1:0-3041 GCA_036502305.1 Acidimicrobiales bacterium | reverse complement strand
CCGTCGCTTCTACGACCGTCTCGAGGGCGTCCGCACCCTGCTGACGAACGCGGCGGTGACGAGCGTCCGGCTGGTCGTCAACCCCGAGCGGATGGTGATCGCCGAAGCCAGGCGCACCGCGACATACCTTTCGTTGTTCGGGTACCAGGTCGACGCCGTGGTGGCCAACCGGCTGTTGCCCGAGGCGGTGTCCGATCCCTGGTTCGCGGCCTGGAAGGCGGCGCACGCCGACCATCTGGCCGCCATCGAGGCGGGCTTCGCCCCGCTGCCCGTGCTGCGCGCCGAGCTCGCGGCGGAGGAGCTCGTGGGAGTGGATCGGCTGCGGGCCTTCGCCGAGGTGCTGCACGCCGACCGCGACCCCGCGGCCGTTCTCCATCGTGGTCGGACGATGAGAATCGAGCGTCGAGGATCGTCGCACGTGCTCGGCCTGCCGCTCCCCTTCGCCGATCGCCACGCCGTCGAGCTCGGCCGACGCGACGGGGAGCTCCTGGTGCGGGTCGGCTCGCATCGACGCGCCGTCGTCCTACCCGACTCGCTGCGACGGAGGGAGGTCACGGGGGCGACAATGGAGGACGGCTGGCTGGAGATCGGCTTCGGGGCGACGGCCGACGGCTACGACGGGTCGGACGGGGCCGACGCATCGAGGGGCCGCGAGCACGGCGAGGTGCGGGAGGAGGCGCTGTGAACGAGGATCGAGCCCGCGACGTGTTCGAGCACCTGCAGGCGGCGGCGCTGGAGATGATCGCCGCGGCGCGTGCTGCGCTCGACGTGGCCGAGGAGCTGGTGAAGGATCCGCCGTCGGCCCCGGGAGCGCTCGGCGGTATGGCCGAGGCCGGTCGGCGGGGTGCCCGACCCGGTTCCCCCCGCGTGCAACGGATCGACGTGTCGTAGGCGCTGAAGCGCCTCCGAGAATCTCCTCGGGCCGGCCTTGCGGGCGGGCCTTGGCGCTGAAGCGCCTGCGGCTGATCCTCGGGCCGGCCTTCTGGGCCGGCCTTGCTTTCCCGAGGCGATGGCCGGCCCCGGCGACGTAGCATCACGACAGCCGAACCGGGAGGTCTAGTGGTTGCGCTGACCAAGGACACCATTCGCATCCTGGCGGCCTTCCAGAGCCAGGGTGCGCCCGTCGTCTCGCTCTACCTCGACGTGGACGGCCGTCGCCGCCCACGACCACAGGAGTACGAGCGCCAGCTCGATCGTATGGTCCGTGAGGCCCTCGGCTCCTCTAACGGGGGGCGGCCCGCGTCCAGGGACCTGGAGCGGATCGCGGCCCACGTCCGACGGGGCCTGGACCGATCGCGGGTGCGAGGGGTGGCGCTGTTCTCCTGCGAGGCCGCGGGCCTGTGGGAGGTCCTCGAGCTGCCGATGCCGGTGTGCGATCAGCTGGTTGTGAACCGCAGTCCCCAGGTGGCCCAGCTCGAGCGCCTGAGCGAGGAGCACGAGCGGTTCGGGGTCCTGCTGGCAGACAGACAACGGGCCCGGGTGCTCGTCATCGAGATGGGCGAGGTCGCCCACGGCGAGGCCCTGTTCGACGAGCTCCCCCGCCACGAGGACGACCGGGGCGAATGGGACAAAGACCACGTGCACGGACACCAGGCGGTTGCTGCCCAGCACCACCTCAAACGAGCTGGGCAACTGGCCTTCTCGGTCTTCAAGCGCACCGGCTTCGACAACCTGGTCCTGAGCGGCCCCGAGGAGGTGCTCGCCGAGCTCGAGCGGGAGCTGCACTCCTACCTGCGGGACCGGATCGTGGCCCGCCTCTCGATGCCGACCACCGCCGGCGACGAGGAGGTGCGCCAGGCGGTGCTGCGGGTCGAGGATCAGCTCGAGCGCGAGCGAGAGACGGCGCTGCTCGCCTCCCTCCGGGATCGCATCGGCACGGGCACCGCCGTGGCCGGGCTCGGACCGGTGCTCGGCGCGCTACTCGAGCGGAGGGTGGAGACCCTGATCGTCTCCGCCGGGTTCGAGACCGCCGGCTGGCGGTGCCCGCGCTGCGCGGCGCTGGCCGAGCGGGGCCGCACCTGTCCCGTGTGCTCGGCGAAGATGGACCGGGTGGACGACGTGGTGGAGGAGGCGGTGACCGACGCGGTGCTGCGCTCCTGTCGCGTCGTCACCTGCGTGAACAGCGCCGACCTGGACGTCATGGGCAGGATCGGCGCCCTCCTGCGGTACTGACAATCCCGGCCGTCCGGGGCGATGGGACGGTACCGTCTTCGTATGGAGTTCCGCCGGATCAAGGGTCTGCCACCGTACGTCTTCAGCCAGATCGACAGCCTGAAGAGGGATGCCCGCCACGCCGGGGACGACGTCATCGACCTTGGCTTCGGCAACCCCGACATCCCGTCGCCGGATGTCGCCGTCGAGAAACTGGCCGAGGCGGTGCACAATCCCCGCAACCACCGGTACTCGGCAAGCCGCGGGATCCCCAAGCTTCGTCTGGCGATCTCCAACCTGTACCTGCGCCGCTTCGGCGTGGAGGTTGACCCCGAGACTGAGGTGGTCACCACCATCGGAGCCAAGGAGGGGCTGTCTCACCTCATGTGGGTCCTGATTGGCCCCGGTGACACGGCCATGGTTCCGTCACCCTCGTACCCGATCCACATCTACGCCCCGCTCTTCACAGGCGCCGATGTCCGGCAGGTCCGGATGGGTCCCGAGGAGGACTTCTTCGAGAACCTCATGGAGGTCTGGGAGTCCACCTGGCCCAAGCCCCGGGTCATCGTCCTGTCGTTTCCCCACAACCCGACGACGGCGTGCGTGGACCTGGCCTGGATGTCGCGAATCGTCGAGTTCGCCCGGGAGCACGAGGTCGTGCTCGTCCACGACTTCGCCTACTCCGACACCTACTACGACGGGTGCGTGCCGCCGTCGATCCTCCAGGTGCCGGGAGCCAAGGAGGTGTCGGTCGAGCTGTACACGCTGACCAAGTCCTTCTCCATGGCGGGCTGGAGAGTGGCCTTCATGGTCGGCAACCCCGAGATCGTCGCCGCGCTCACCAAACTCAAGAGCTACCTGGACTACGGGACCTTCCAGCCCATCCAGAT
>DASXYV010000015.1:0-3809 GCA_036502305.1 Acidimicrobiales bacterium | reverse complement strand
GGGCAACCGACAGCGCTCGCTCCTCCGATCCTGATGCAACCATGCCCGACAGACCGTACCGGGAGTCGTTGGCGATCCGAACGGCGTCGTCATCGTCCTCGTAGGGGATCACCACGAGGACGGGACCGAAGATCTCCTCCCTGGCGATGGTCATCGAGTTGTCGACGTCTGCGAACACCGTCGGCTCGACGAAGAACCCGCGGGGCAGGTGCGTCGGCCGACCGCCGCCGGTGAGCAGCCTGGCGCCTTCACGCCGTCCGGTTTCGATGTACCCGAGGACGCGATCACGTTGCTTGGCGCTGACGAGGGGGCCCATGACGTTCTGGGGATCCGTCGGGTCGCCGTAGGCCACCGACTCGAACGCCGCCTTGACCATCTCGGCGGCCTCGTCGTGGCGCGCCCGAGGGACCAGCAGCCGGGTGGCGATGGCGCATCCCTGACCGGCGTGCATGCAGGTGAACGCCGAGGCATCCAGCTGCGTCTCGAAGTCGGCGTCGTCGAGGAGCAGGTTGACCGACTTCCCGCCCAACTCCAGGAAGACCCGCTTCAGGGTGGGCGCGCCCTTCTCCATGATCCGCTGGCCCGTGGCCGTCGACCCAGTGAAGGAGATCAGGTCCACCCGCTCGTCGGTGACCAGCCGCTCGCCGACGAGATGGTCCGAGGACGTCACCACATTGACGACACCGGGTGGGATGTCGGTCCGCTCGACGATCAGGCGCCCGAGCCTGGTGGCGTTCCACGGCGTGTCCGGTGCCGGCTTGATGATCGTGGTGTTCCCTGTGGCCAGTGTCTGACCCAGCTTGTTCAGAGTGATCTCGACCGGGAAGTTCCAGGGGATGATCGAGCCGACGACCCCGACCGGCTCCTTCCATACCCGCCGGCGGCTGGAGATGCCGAAGGCCTCCCGCTCGCCCAGGTCCCGTTCCCAAGCGAACTCGTCGATCATCTTGGCCGGCCAGCGGAGGCTTTCCTCGAGGGGCGCGTCGAGCTGGGGACCGTAGGTGATCAGCACCGGGCAGCCGCTCTCGGACACGAGCTCGGCGCGCAGCTCCTCCCGCTCGGCCTCGAGGGCGTCCTGCAGCTGCTCGAGACAGCGCTTGCGCAGGCCACGGTTGGTGGCCCAGTCGGTCTCGTCGAATGTCCGGCGGGCCGCGGCGATCGCCCGGCCCATGTCTTCGGCCGACCCGTCGGCAACGGGCCCGAGCACCTCCTCGTTCGCCGGGTTGACGTTGTCGAACGTCTTGCCCGACGCCGCATCCACCAGCTCGCCGTCGACGAGCATCCGCACCTCGGCCTGAATGGTCTCCATGGCGCACATTCTGCCCGCCCGCGTCCCCAGAGCGCCTGCGGGGCAACGGGAACCGGCCCTGATCGTCCCCGGCGCCCGCAGCGCCTCAGGTCGGGGGCGGTTGGATGGTGATGCTGTCGACCCTCGCCGGGCTGGCGAGGACGTTGACCACCTCGCTGGCGACCAGGTCGGGGTCCATGGCCCCCATGCCGAGGTACGCCCGCTGCACCCAGAGCGCGCCCGCCTCGGCGAAGAGCTCGGGGTCCCAGCCCTCGGCGAACTCCGTCACGGTGGGACCGATTACCACCCGGGTGAAGCTCACCCCCGGATGCTCTGATCGCCAGGCGCCGATCAACTTGTCGAGCCCGGCCTTGCTGACCACGTACAGGTTCAAACCGGGCCACGGCGGGGTGATCGACGCCGAGGTCGAGGAGAAATAGATCGCTCGGCCCTCGCTCGTCTCCAGGTACGAGACGGCTGCCCGGGTAACCAGGGCGGCACCGAGCAGGTTCGTCTCCAGCGCCTCACGCCAGGTCGCCTGGTCGGCATCGATGAGCTGAACCAGCGGTCCCGTGCCCGTGGCGTAGACGAGATCGTCGAGGCCGCCGAGGCGGTCGACGGCGCTGGCCACGACGGCGTCACAGTCGGCCTCCTCTCGCACGTCGCAGCGCACCACGCTCGCCTCGGGGCCCGCCTCGGCGGCCGACTCCTTGAGCCGGTCCACCCGGCGGGCGGCGAGCACCAGCCGGGCCCCTGCCCGCCCCAGCCGCACAGCGGCGGCACGACCGATGCCGCTCGACGCCCCGATGACCAAGATCCGTCTGCCCCCGAGCCCAGCCATTGCGCCCGCACGCTACCCGCCGATCCGGACTGGGGATCCGGGGGGCCGTGCAGGAGTCGCCGGTGGGAGCGAGATGCCATGATCGGGCCCGTCGACCCGGGAGTGTGCCGCGACGGCACACCGACAGGAGGGGTGAGCCATGAGCGAGGTGCTCGAGGGAGTGCGGGTGCTGGAGGTGGCGTCGTGGACGTTCGTGCCGGCTGCCGGCGCCGTCCTCAGCGACTGGGGGGCCGACGTCATCAAGGTCGAGCATCCGGCGACCGGTGATCCGCAGCGTGGCCTGGTCACCTCGGGGCTGGTGCCCCGGGCCGCGGGCGGGGTCAACTTCATGATCGAGCAGCCCAATCGGGGCAAGCGCAGCGTGGGAATCGACATCGCCACCGCGGAGGGCCGAGAGCTCCTCTATCGGCTGGCCGAGCGGTCCGACGTGTTCCTCACCAACTTCCTACCAGCGACCCGGCGACGGCTGAAGATCGAGGTCGAGGACATCCAGGCGCGCAACCCCGGCATCGTCTACGTGCGGGGCCACGGCCAGGGGGCGCGGGGTCCGGACGCCGAGAAGGGCGGCTACGACGGTGCCTCGTACTGGGCGCGCGGTGGCATCGCCAGCGCGTTGACACCGCCGCGCGCCGACTACCCGGTCACGCAGCGACCCGGTTTCGGGGACCTGGCCGGAGGCATGACGATCGCCGGCGCCATCTCGGCGGCACTCTTTCGCCGGGAGCGGGACGGCGTGGGATCGGTCGTCGACATCTCCCTTCTCGGTGTCGCCATGTGGATGCTCTCCCCTGACATCGTCGCCAGCAAGCTCTTCGAGGGCTTCTCCACCCCGAGCTTCAACCGGGCCAGCTCGCCCAACCCGCTCGTCAACGTGTACAAGACCAAGGACGGCCGCTTCCTCACCATCATCATGCTGGAGGCGGACAAGTACTGGCCCGACCTGTGCCGGCACATCGAGCGATCCGAGCTGATCGACGATCCCCGCTTCGTCGACGCGGCGACGAGGTTCGAGAACCGGGCCGAGTGTGTGCGCTTGCTCGACGAGGCCTTCTCCTCCCGAACGCTGGACGAGTGGCGGGAGCGCCTGGCCACCCTCGCCGGCGTGTGGGCACCGGTCCAGACGGCGAGAGAGCTCCACGACGACCCCCAGGTGGTAGCCAACGGGTACATCCCGCAGGTCGACACCGGCGGCGGTCACTCGCTGGGCCTGGTTGCCAACCCGGTCCAGTTCGACGAGGCGCCGCCCAGCTTGCGGCGCGCGCCCGAGCACGGCGAGCACACCGAGGAGGTCCTTCTCGAGCTGGGCCTGAGCTGGGAGGAGATCGCCGCGTTCAAGGAGTCAGCCGCCATCCTCTGACCGGGTCAGAAGATCCGCCACACCGCCGAGCGAACCGGCGGTCCCCGCCCCCGTCCCCCGCTCGGGGGATTCGTCCAGTTGGGGCCCTGCGATGCGGCGCCGCGGCCCGCAAGGTGTGCTTTTCACGAGCATCGATTCGGCGCTAGCGTTTCGGTGTACCGGCCGGGTCGAGGAGCCGGATAGGGAGGGAGGTTCACCGGTACCGGACCGAGTACCCGTTGGTCTGTGGGACTCGGCTCAGGAGCCGAGTAACCACGACCATGTGGCTGCCATGCCTCTCTGCACTGAGGAAGGCAGACGCAAGGCGCGGCGAGCACCACACG
>DASXYV010000014.1:0-5015 GCA_036502305.1 Acidimicrobiales bacterium | reverse complement strand
CTGCGCTATCAGGGTTCGCTCATCACGGTGGCCACGGCCACCTTCTCCGGTCCCGATGGGGACACCTTCGAGCGGGAGATCGTGCACCACCCGGGAGCGGTGTCGATGGTGCCTCTCGTCGAGGAGGGGACAACCGTGCTGCTCGTTCGTCAGTTCCGGGCCGCGGTCGGAGGCGAGCTGCTCGAGCTCCCAGCCGGCAAGCGGGACGTGTCCGGTGAGTCCCCGGAAGCCACGGCCCGGCGCGAGCTCGAGGAGGAGATCGGACTGCGACCCGGTCGCCTGGAACGCCTGGCGCACTTCTACAACTCGCCCGGCTTCAGCGACGAGCACTCGATCGTGTTCCTGGCGTCCGAGCTGACGCCCGGTCGGCTCGACCGCCAAGGGGTCGAAGAGCGCCAGATGACGGTGGTCAGCGTGGGGCTCGCCGAGATACCGGAGCTGATCGCGTCGGGCGCCATCTGCGACGCCAAGACGATCATCGGCCTGTGCCTCGCCCGCCAGACCCTGGTCCGGTGATCGTCGGGGTGCCGGCGGAGACGAAACCGGGGGAGAGCCGCGTGGCCATCACGCCCGACGGAGTGCGCGAGCTCGTGCTCCATGGCCACCAGGTCCTCGTCGAGCGCGGGGCGGGGCTCGGCTCGTCGATCTCCGACGACGACTTCGGCGGGGCCGGCGCTCGAGCGGTGGGCGCTGACGATGCGTGGGGTGCCGACCTGGTCGTGAAGGTGAAGGAGCCCCAGGAGCACGAGCTCGAGCGTCTGCGCGAGGGCCTGGTGCTGTTCACGTTCCTGCACCTCGTGGCGTACCCCGAGGTGGCCGGGGCTCTGCAGGCGGCGCGGGTGACGGCGCTGGCCTACGAGACGGTGCAGCTGGCGTCGGGGACGCTCCCGCTCCTTGCGCCGATGAGCGAGGTGGCCGGGCGCATGGCACCCCAGATCGGTGCGCACCATCTCGAACGGGGCCACGGGGGCCTGGGCGTGCTGCTGGGCGGGGCGCCTGGTGTCCGCCCGGGCCGAGTGGTGGTGCTGGGCGCCGGTCACGTCGGGTGGAACGCGGCGTGGATCGCGCAGGGCATGGAGGCCGAGGTCCTCCTGCTCGATCGGGACATCGACCGGCTGCGCTTCGTCGACCAGATCCACCGCGGCCGGATCATGACCCTGGCCTCGAACCGCGCCGCCATCGAGCGGGCCGTCGGCGACGCTGACCTCGTGATCGGCGCCGTGCTGGTAGCCGGCGGACGAGCGCCCATGCTTGTGTCCGAGGACATGGTGCGCGCCATGCGTCCCGGCACCGTGATCGTCGACATGGCCGTCGATCAGGGGGGGTGCGTCGAGACCACTCGTGAGACGACCCACGACGACCCCGTGTACGTCCGCCATGGCGTGGTCCACTACGCCGTCGGCAACGTGCCGGGTGCCGTGCCTCGTACCTCGACGTACGCGCTCACGAACGCCACGCTGCCGTACGTCGTCGAGGTGGCCGAACGAGGCGTGCGCAGTGCGGCCGAGCAGGATCCGTCCCTCCTGGCCGGCGTGGCCACGGTCGGCGGACGGTTGACCAACAGCGCCGTGGCTGGGGCCCTGGGCCACACAGCTGCCGACCCGCTCGAGGCCCTCTCCGCGTCATGACCGCCGACTCGCTGCCCATCGAGGAGACCGAGCTCAGCCGGAGCGCCGAGGAGTTCCTCTCCTGGCTCGCGGTCGAGCGGGGCCGGGCAGCCAACACCCTGTCCGCCTACCGGCGGGACCTGCTCGCCTACGAGGCCTTCCTGCGGGCCCGGCAGGCGCCGATCGACGAGGTGAGCGAGACGGTGGTCCAGGACTATCTCTTCTTTCTGCGGGCCAGCGGCCGCAAGCCGGCGTCGGTGGCGAGGGCCCTCGCCGCCGTGCGTGGGTTCCACCGCTTCTGCCTGGACGAGGGCCACGCCGGGGCCGACCCGACCGGCGACGTCGAGCGAGCGCCAGTGCCCCTCGGTCTGCCCAAGGCCCTCACCGAGGACGAGATCGGCGCCCTCCTCGGGGCGGTCGTCGGCAACGACCCGCCGGCCCGGCGGGACCGGGCCATCCTCGAGGTCCTCTACGGGACCGGGCTGCGGATCTCCGAGCTGGTCGGCCTGTCGCTCTCGGACCTGGCGCTCGAGGACGGCACGCTGCGCGCCTTCGGAAAGGGGTCGAAAGAGCGACTGGTCCCGGTCGGCCGCTGTGCCCGGCGGGCACTGGCCGAGTGGCTGGAGCCATCGGGCCGAGGCGCCCTGGTCCCACGCCGGTGGGCCCGTCGCAACGACGCCGAGGCGGTGTTCCTCAACCTGCGGGGTGGCCGCCTGACGAGGCAGGGGGCGTGGACGATCGTCCGCCTCCACGGCGAGCGGGTGGGCCTCGGGTCCCGCCTGAGCCCGCACGTCCTGCGCCACTCCTGCGCCACCCACATGCTGGACCACGGCGCCGATATCCGGGTCGTCCAGGAGATGCTGGGCCACGCCTCCATCGCCACGACCCAGGTCTACACCAGGGTCTCCGCCGACCGGCTCCGACAGGCCTACGACCGTGCTCATCCGCGCGCTGATCCGACCCAGGGGCGGTAACCTTGACCTCCTGTGTCCAACGATGCCCCGACCGTCGATTACCGTGCCCTCCTCGAGGAGGAGTGCGCCCAGCTGCGCGACAAGCTCGCTGAGCTGGGCTTTGGTGACGGCGGCAGCCTCTCCTACGATGCCAACTTCGCCGATTCGAGCCAGGTCACGGCGGAGCGGGGCGAAGCCGAGACCCTCGCCCTCCAGCTGAGGGATGCGCTGACCGAGGTGGAGCTCGCCCTGGACAAGCTGGGCGCAGGGACCTACGGGTTGTGCGAGTCGTGTGGCAAGCCCATCGCTCCCGCACGCCTCGAGGCCAAGCCGGCGGCCCGAACCTGCATCGACTGCGCATCCAAGCGCTGAGGACCGGATCCCGTTGGCGTCGGTGAACCGAGGGGCACGGCAGTACCAGGGAATCGCCGTCCTCCTCCTTATCGTCCTCGTCTACGTGGTGCTGAGCCGCCACGTGATCTCGGTGGACACCCTCGTCTTCTTCGCCGTGCTGATCCCGTCGATCATCCTCCACGAGGTGTCCCACGGGGCACTGGCGCTGGCGTTCGGGGACGACACCGCCAAGCGGGCGGGGCGGCTGACGCTCAACCCCCTGTCCCACATCGACCCGTTCGGCACTGTCATCCTGCCCGCCCTGATGCTGCTGGTCGGGTTCGGCGCCTTCGGCTACGCCAAGCCGGTGCCGGTCAACCCGGGTCGCCTCCGCCACCCGCGCAACGAGAGCCTGCTGGTGAGCCTGGTTGGACCGGCCGTCAACATCGTCCTGGCCGTGGTGGCGGCCCTGGCCTACCGGGTGGTGGTGGGCTCCACGCCGATCCTCCTCGACTCCCACGGGTTCCCCCAGCAGATGCTCCCCAAGGTGCTGCTCATCCTCGGGTTCGCCAACGTCATCCTGGCCGTGTTCAACCTCATCCCCATCCCCCCGCTGGACGGCTCGGCCGTCGTCGAGCGGGTCCTCCCGAGGAGCTGGTGGCCGGGGTATCTGCGCATCCGGCAGTTCTCGCTGCCGCTGGTGCTGATCCTGGTCCTGCTCGCCCCGCAGGTGCTGAGTCGGATCTTCGACCCGGCGCTCAACCTGTGGTCCCACCTCCTGGGCTGACCCTGTCCCCGACCCGCCCGAGCGCGCCAGTGGGCCATCTCGCCCGCCGGTTCGCGGGGGCCCTGTCGCCGGCCGGCCCCGACCCCGAGGCCGAGAAGTGGGTCGGGGGGATCCTCAGCGACCCGGAGCTGGCCCTGTGGAGGCGGATGAGCGGACCCGACCGTCGCCACGCCGTGGGGGTGGCCCACCGGGTCCTGGCGGCGCTCGGACCGGACGAGGCCACCGCTCCGGTGCGGGCCGCTGCGCTCCTGCACGACGTGGGCAAGGTCGAGGCGGGCCTGGGCACGCTCGGGCGGGTGCCGGCCACGGTGCTCGGGACGGTCTCGGGGCATCGCCGGGCGGAGCACTGGGCCAGGGGGCGAGGCCCGCTCGGCCGTGTCGGCCGGTACCTCGACCACTCCCGGATCGGGGCCGAGCTGCTCGAGCGGGCGGGGAGCGACCCGCTGACCGTCCGATGGGCGGCGGAGCACCACCTGCCGTCCGACCGATGGCACCTGCCGGACTCTGTCGCCACGGCCCTCAAGGCGGCCGACGACGACTGAGCGCTGAGCCCCAACCCGCCGACCCCTCTCGCGGGGTCAGGTGCGGCGGCGGGGCAGCAGACCGATGGCGTCCGAAGCCCGGGCGGCCGTCGCCGACGCCACCAGCCCGGCCTTGGCCGACCCGACATCGAGGATGGCCTCCACACCACCGGGGTCGGCTATCAGCTCGGCGTGACGCTTGCGTACCGGGTCCAGCAGCTCGATGAGCGCCGCCGCGACGTCTGCCTTGAGGGGGCCGTAGGAGGAGTACCCCTGGGCCGCATCCTGGGGGCTGCGCCCCGTCGCCGCGCCCAGCAGCTCCAGCAGGTTGGAGACGCCGGGCTTGGTCGCCGGTTCGTAGACGACGTCGGTGCCACTGTCGGTCACGGCCCGCTTGACCTTGCGCTCGATGTCGGCGGGATCGTCGAGGACGTAGATCGTCCCCTGCGGTGATTCCACCGACTTGGACATCTTGCGGGTCGGCTCCTGGAGGTCCGTCACCCGGGCGCCCACCCGGGGGATCGCCGCCTCGGGAACGGTGAAGGTCGGGCCGTAGCGGTGGTTGAACCGGTTGGCCAGGTCCCGCGTCAGCTCGAGGTGCTGACGCTGGTCGTCGCCCACCGGGACCCGGTCGGCGTCGTAGAGGAGGATGTCGGCGGCCTGGAGCACGGGGTAGGTCAGCAGGCTGGCCCGGACGGACTCCTGCCCCCCGCCCTTGTCCTTGAACTGGGTCATGCGGCGCAATTCGCCGAACGTCGCCGTGCACTCGAGCAGCCAGGTCAGCTGGGTGTGCTGGGGTACGTGGCTCTGCACG
>DASXYV010000013.1:0-1764 GCA_036502305.1 Acidimicrobiales bacterium | reverse complement strand
GCGGCGAGCGCCAGTAGCAGCATCGGGCCGCCCAGGCGGGCAGCGGGGCCGAGGGGACTGCTCGCCTGGCCCAGCGGGATACCGCCCATCGGCAGGCCGCCGAAGGGCCACGAGCCCCGGATCACCTCGGCGAGCACGAGGACGGCCGGGAAGGCCAGGCTCCGTCCCCGCCCGGGGGGCACCAGGGCGCAGGCGACGGCGACGAATGCCGACTCGAAGAGCACCAGCACCGCCCACCCGCCGGCGTTGAAGGCGGTGGTGAAGAACAGGCCGATGGCGAACAGCCCGATGCCAAAGGTGAACCCCGCCAGCGACCGGCTCGGCGCCCCCTGACCTTCCAGCAGCCTGTAGAGGACGGCCAGACCGACGGGCGCCAGGATCCAGAACCCCCACGGCGGCAACGAGAGCGCGGTCGTCAGGCCGGCCGCCAACCCGACGACGGCCACCCTGATGGCGGACATTCTCCCCAGCCGCGCTTCCATCCTCAGGACGTTGCGCGTCGCTTCTCCTGCCCGGTGTCCTCGGTCTCGCCCTTCTCCTTGACGGCGGCCAGGCTGGCTTCCAGCGCCGACATGAGGTCGACCACCGGTGCCGCCTTCTCGGGCGGCGGCTCGGAGACCACCTCCCGTCCCTGGGCCTTGGCCTCGATGAGCGCGAGCACCGCCTCGCGGTAGCTGTCGTGGTACTTGTCGGGCTCGAACTTGGCCGTCAGCGAGTCGATCAGCTGCTTGGCCACCTTCATCTCGCGACTCGACGGCTCCGCGCCCGGTCCCGGGAGGCCATCCAGCTCAGTGGCGGGCGAGACCTCGTCGGCGAAGTTCATCGTCGTGAGGACCAGGGCGTCGCCGAGGGGCCGCACGGCGCACAGGTACTGCTTCGTACGCAGGACGACCCGACCGATGCCCACCCGCCCGCTCTCGTTCATGGCGTCGAGCAGCAGGCGGTAGGGCTTGACGCCGGGGGCGTCGGGCACCAGGTAGTAGGAGGAGTCGAAGTAGAGCGGGTCGATGTCCTCGAGGGCCACGAAGTCCTCGATGTCGACGGTGTGGGTGGCTTCCGGGTCGAGCGCGTCGAGCTCCTCGTTGGTGACCACGACGTACTGGCCGGGGCTGATCTCGTAGCCCTTCACCAGGTCGTCCCACGACACCTCCTCGCCGTCGGCGGGGCACACCCGCTTCTGCTGGATGCGCACGCCGTCGTTGGCGTGGAGCTGGTTGAAGCGCACGTCCTTCTTCCGCACGCTGGTGAACAGCTTCACGGGCACGTTGACCAGCCCGAAACTGATCGATCCGCTCCAGATAGCCCTGGCCACCTCATCACCTCACTCTCCGGCCCAGCTCTCCCGATTCTTCCAAATTCGCCGCGCGTACCCCACACCGGCGGGGGGAAGAGCCGATCCCGCCCGCCGCCGGCCGCAGGTTCATCGCCGGGCGCCCGCTGCCAGCTGGTCGAGCACGGCCCGGGCCCCGCGGCGGCCCTGGCCGATGCAGGCGGGGATGCCCACCCCTCCGTAGGAGGCCCCGGCGGCGACAAGGCCCGGCTGGCCGGCCAGGGCGGCCTGGATGCGGGCCACCCGCTCGAGGTGCCCGACCTGGTACTGCGGAAAGGCGCGGGGCCAGCGAGTGATGGAGACCGCGTCGGGGCGGGCGGTGATGCCCATCGCCTCTTGCAGCTCGATCTGCAAGCGGTCCACGAGCTCGTCATCGGCCATGTGCAGGGCGCGGTCGTCTCCCCACCGGCCGGCTGATACCCGGAGCAGGGTCT
>DASXYV010000012.1:0-2575 GCA_036502305.1 Acidimicrobiales bacterium | reverse complement strand
GCCGACATCGACGGCGAGGTCGTCGGGGTGGCCCGCTACGACCAGGCCGAAGGGACGTCGGAGGCCGACACCGCCGTGCTGGTCGAGGACGCCTGGCAGGGTCAGGGTCTGGCCAAGGTCCTTCTGCGGCGCCTGGCCTGGGTCGCCAGCAAGCGCGGGATCCGCACCTTCACGGCGCTCATCCTGGGCGAGAACGTCCGCGCCCGGCAGCTCTACTCGACAGTGTTCGCCACCGTCGACGCCCACCTCGACGGCTCCGAGTGGCACCTGAACATCTCGCTCGAGGGTCCCGGAGCGGGGTGCCGCTGAGCGGGGGCGGCCCTATTGTGTGGAGCGCACCGGATCACCCCAGCCCGGAGCGCCCCCAACCTCCACCATGAGCGCCAACGCACCCCCGATCACCATCGAGCACCTCACCAAGAGCTTCGGCGGGGATGTCCTCGCCGTCGACGACCTCAGCCTGGTCATCGAGGAGGGGCAGGTGTTCGGCCTGCTCGGACCCAACGGCGCCGGCAAGACGACGACGCTGCGGACCCTTCTCGGCCTGGTCCACCCGTCGAGCGGAGAGGCCTGCCTGTTCGGGAAACCGGTGCATTCTGGCTCGGCGACTCTCGAGCGGGTCGGGACGCTGGTGGAGAGCCCCGGCTTCGTGCCCCACCTCTCCGGCCTGGCCAACCTGGAGCTGTTCTGGCGCGCCGGAGGCCGTCCGCTGTCGGAGGCCGACTTCGACGCCGCCCTCGAGATCGCCGGCCTGGGCGATGCGCTGCGGCGCAAGTACAAGACCTACTCGCACGGGATGAAGCAGCGGCTGGGCCTGGCCCAGGCCCTGCTGGGGCGGCCGGACGTGCTCGTGCTCGACGAGCCCTCGTCGGGCCTCGACCCGCAGCAGATGCGGGAGATGCGCGAGACCGTCCGCCGCATCGCGGCGCGGGGGGCCACCGTCCTGCTGTCCAGCCACCTGCTGGGCGAGGTCGAGCAGGTCTGCACCCACGCCGCGGTGATGAACAGGGGACGGCTCGTGTCGGCCGGCACGGTGGCCGAGCTCATGGGCTCGACGACCACCGTCTACCTCGAGGTCGACGACGTCGGCCGAGCCCGTTCCGTGCTCGAGGCCCTGAGCGGCGTGTCGCGGGTCGGCGTCGAGCTGCCGGGGCTGTCGGTCGAGCTCAACGGGATCGAGCGCAAGGCGATCGTCGCCGCGCTGGTCGGCGCGGGTGTCGGGGTCGAGACGGTCACGTCGCGCCACCGCCTCGAGGACGCGTTCATCGAGCTGCTCGAGGCCGAGCCCGCCTGAGTCGCAGAGGGCTCAGGCTCGCTCTGCTGGTTCTCTGCGGGAGGAGTCGGCGGCGGCCTGGCGTCGACGGATCAGCCACCAGGCGATCCCGATCACGGCGATCACGCCGATGACGATGCTCACCGGCGTGAAGGCGTGGGCGACGCCCTTCCAGTGGCCCGCGAGGGCGTAGCCGGCGAGGGCGAGGGCGAAGGTCCAGGGCAGGCTGCCAGCGAGGGTGAACAGGCTGAAGCGGGCGAGCGGCATCTCGGCCACCCCCGCGGGGAAGCTGATGAAGGTTCGTACGACCGGGACACAGCGTCCGATGAGCACCGCAGCTTGCCCGCGACGCTCGAACCACGCCTCCGCCCGGTCGAGATCGTGGGCCTTGACGCCCACCCGGCTTCCCCAGCGCTCGACGAGCGGCCTACCTCCCCGGTAGCCGACGCCGTAGGCGATCCACGAGCCGACGAGGTTCCCAAGGGCGCCGACGAGCCCCACGATCCCGACGTTGAGGGCGGTGTGGTGGCCGCTCAGCGTGGCGACGAACGAGGGGCTGGCGAGCGCCCCCCCGAAGAGCATGATGACCTCGCTCGGGATCGGGATGCAGGCGGACTCGGCCACCATCAGCAGGAAGATGGCGAGATAGCCCAAGTCCAGGATCTGGGTGGTGATCCAGTTCTCCAACCTGGTCCTTTCGGGAGGCGAGGGGCGGCGCCGGCCTCAGGGCACCGCTCTCCGAGGGATCAGAGTATCCCGGCGGCGAGGGCACGGGGCACCATCTGGTCATGCGTCGTCCACGCCCTGGCTGGGTACCTGCGAGACATGGGACTCCTCTGGACCGGTTCAGCGCGCCCGTACTCGGCCGCCGAGGATGACGGTGCCGACGCGCCTCCGAGGCGTAGCTGGCTCCGCTCACACGTGCTGCAGCGGGCGTGGGGATCGCGGGTGGGGAGCTGGGACCATCACGTTCAGTCGTCCGCGGCCTTCGGCGCCGTGCTCGACGCCGTGGTGGAGCGGGCCGAGCCGCAGGCCAACGACCGCGTCGTCGACCTCGGCGCGGGTACGGGCTATGTGTCGCTGGCCCTGGCTCCCCAGGTCGACCGCGTCGTCGCCGCCGATCTGGCCAAGCCGATGGTGGACGCCCTGGCCGAGAAGGCTGCAAGCCGCAGTCTGGGCAACGTGCATCCCGTCGTGGTCGACCTGTCACACCTGGAGCTGCCGGAGTCGAGCGTGGATCTCGTCGTGTCGAACTACGCCCTCCACCATTTGACCGACGACCACAAGGTGGCGCTGGTGGCG
>DASXYV010000011.1:0-3824 GCA_036502305.1 Acidimicrobiales bacterium | reverse complement strand
GCGCACGTCATCGTCCGACAGCCGCATCTGGTCCAGCACGAGGCGCCCACCCACGATGCGGCCCAGCAGCGTGTCGCGCACGGCGGCGGGCTGCTCGTGGATCTCCTTCATCATGAAGTCGGGGTACCCGCCCTTCTCGGCTGCCTCCAGGTCCCAGCTGACCTGGCGGGCGACCAGCTCGACCTCACGCCCGGCCAGGTCGGTGACCCGGACGTTGCCGGGACGGACCTCCGCGACGCGGTCGTTGTCGATCACGTAGAAGGTCTCGGCCCGGCCGTGGATGGCGGGGATGTCGGATGCCAGCAGGCCGGTGCCGTCGGCCTGGCCGGCGATGAGCGGCGAGCCCCGGCGGGCGCCGACGATGAGGCCGGGCTCGTCGGCGTGGATGACGGCGAGGGAGAACTTGCCCTGGACCTCGGCGAGGGCGGCGCGCACGGCGTCGGCCAGGCCCACGCCGTCGCGCATGCGGGCCGCGATCAGGTGCGCCAGCACCTCGGTGTCGGTGTCGCTCGTCAGCTCGTCCCCGCCCTGGGGCAGGGTCCGGGCCAGCTCCCGGTAGTTCTCGATGATCCCGTTGTGGGCGAGGGCCAGGCGGCCGGAGGCGTCAACGTGCGGGTGGGCGTTGGGCTCCGTCGGTGCCCCGTGGGTCGCCCACCGCGAGTGGCCGATACCGGTGGTGGCCGGTGGGGCGTCGCCGACCGTCTCGGTCAGCTCGGCCACGCTCTTGTTCCCGCCGGCCCGCCGGCGCCGCCACACGCCGCCGTCCGCCAGCAGCGCGACCCCGGCCGAGTCGTAGCCGCGGTACTCGAGGCGTGCCAGCCCCTCGAGGAGGACGGGCAGCACGGGGGACGATCCGGTGGCGCCGATGATGCCGCACATGGGCTAAAGGCTACGGCGTCCGCTCACCGGCGTCCCCCAGCTGGCGGCGCACGGCGCTGCACAGCCGCTCGACGGCGGCGCGGGCCTGCTCGGCGCTCTGGGCCTCGACCATGACCCGTACGACGGGCTCGGTGCCGCTGGGCCGGAGCAGGACCCGACCGGCGCGGCCCAGCTCGGCCTCGACCGCCGCCACCTCCTCCCAGACAGCGCCGGCCGACGACAGCTGCTCGGGGTCGGAGACGGCCACGCTGACCAGCTCCTGCGGAAGGCGGGTCATGGCCTCGCCCGCCAGCTCGGCCAGGGACCGGCCCCGGCGCCGCAGCAGATCGAGGAGCTGCAGGCCGGTCAGGATCCCGTCGCCGGTGGTTGCCAGCTGTCGAAAGATGATGTGCCCCGACTGCTCCCCCCCGAGGGTGTAACCACCTTCCTCGATGGCGACAAGGACGTGGCGGTCGCCCACATTGGTCTGGCACACCCGGATCCCCCTGGCCTCCAGGGCGAGCAGCATCCCGAGGTTGGTCATGACCGTCACCACCACCGTGTCCGAGGCGAGGAGCCCACGCTCCTGGAGATCCCCGGCGAACAGGGCCATGAGATGGTCACCGTCGACGAGGGCGCCGGTGTGGTCGACGGCCAGCACACGGTCGGCATCGCCGTCGAAGGCCAGTCCCACATCCGCCCCGGCCGCGACGACGGCGCGCTGGAGAGCCTCGGGATGGGTCGAGCCGCTGCCGTCGTTGATGTTCGTGCCGTCGGGAGCGTCGGCGATCACGCTCACGTGGGCGCCCAATCGGGAGAGGACCCCCGGGGCGACACGGCTGGCGGCGCCGCTGGCGCAGTCCAGCACGCAGCGAATGCCGTCGAGCCGCCGGCCCTCCAGCGCGGCGACGAGGTGGTCGCTGTACTGGTCCACTCCCGCCGGGTGGGGGTCGATGCGGCCCACCGACGCCCCGACCACCGTCTTGACGTCGGGCGACGAGAGCAATGCGGTCCCGCGCGATGCGGCGGGCTCGCCGGCCAGCCGGGCCAGCTCGGCCTCCAGGGCCCGCTCGACGGGGTCGGACAGCTTGGTCCCCCCGGCCGCGAAGAGCTTGACGCCGTTGTCGGGGAACGGGTTGTGCGAGGCGGAGATCATCGCCGCCGGGAGCTGGCGCGTCGCCGAGAGCCAGGCCACGCCCGGCGTGGGGATGACGCCGACATCGGCCACGCGCACCCCTTCGCTGGCCAGCCCGGCAGCCAGCGCGGCCTGCAGCAGGGGGCCCGAGAGCCGCGTGTCCCGGCCGACGATGAACTCCGGAGCCGGAATGACACGTGCGGCGGCCCGTCCGAGGGCGAGGACCAGCTCAGGGGTGAGCTCGGCGTTGGCGACGCCGCGGAGCCCGTCGGTGCCGAACTTCAGGCTCAAGCGGGACTACCGCTTCGAGTACTGGGGCGCCTTGCGGGCCTTCTTCAGGCCGTACTTCTTGCTCTCCTTCTCCCTGGCGTCGCGCGTCAGGAACCCAGCGCGCTTGAGGGGCACACGAAGGTCACCGTCCAGCTCGGCCAGAGCCCGTGCGATCCCGAGACGGAGAGCACCGGCCTGGCCGGAGGTGCCACCACCGCCGATGGTCGCGTCGATGTCGTAGCCGTCCGCCGCCGTCGCCAGCCGCAACGGTTCGGTGGCGATCATGCGGTGGGTCGCCGAGGGGAAGTACTCCTCGATCGGACGCCGGTTGATCTTGATGGTCCCGGCTCCGGACCGGAAGCGCACGCGCGCCACCGCCGCCTTGCGGCGACCGGTGGTCTTGATGAGGGGCTGGGGCATGGTCGGTCTCCTCAGGCCGGGCGGGACCGGGCGCCCTCCAGCGGCAGGGGCTGGGGGTCCTGGGCGGTGTGCGGGTGGGCGGGGCCGGCGTAGACCTTGAGCTTCTTCAACGTGCGCCGACCGAGGGGCCCCTTCGGCAGCATGCCGCGCACCGCCCGGCGGACGGTCTCTTCGGGCCTGGTGGCCAGTAGCTCGGCATAGGTGCGGCTCGTCAGGCTCCCGGGGTGGCCGCTGTGGCGGTAGTAGAGCTTCTTGCCGGCCTTGTCGGACGTCATGACGACCTTGGCCGCGTTGACGATCACCACGTGGTCACCCATGTCGAAGTGGGGGGCGAACCGGGGCTTGTGCTTGCCCCGCAGGACCCGCGCCACCTCGGCGCACATGCGGCCGAGCACCAGTCCGTCGGCGTCGACGACGTGCCAGGCGCGGTCGATGTCGCCGGGCTTCGGTGAGTAGGTACGCACGAGAGGCTCTTCCAGGGATTCCGTCAATCGGGAGACACGGGCCGCGCCAATGCGGCGTCGGGCCGACGGACCAGGTTAGATCGGCGCCCGGATACCGGCAAACGGGCGGTCCTGGCGGCGGCGTCGCTGTCCGGCGCTGGCCGCCACAGATGCCCCATTAGGCTTGCGCTGGCGTGATCGACCTGCGCGACATCGAAGACGCCCGGGCGACCGTCACGCCGGTCCTCCGGGTGACGCCGGTGACGCATTCGCACTCGCTCTCGGAGCTGGCGGGCCGCGAGGTCCTGCTGAAGGGCGAGCAGCTGCAGCGGACCGGCTCGTTCAAGATCCGCGGCGCCCGCAACTTAGTGGCCCGCCTGGAGGAGGCGGAGGGTCCGAGGCCGGAGGTCGTCGCCGCCTCGGCCGGCAACCACGCCCAGGGTGTCGCCCTCGCCGCCCGCCTGTCGGGCCTCCCAGCCACCATATTCATGCCCGCCAACGCGGCGCTGCCCAAGGTCGAGGCGACGCGGTCCTACGGAGCGACGGTGCTCCTCGACGGCGCCGTCGTCGACGACGCCATGGCCGCGGCCCAAGACCACGCCGAGCGGACCGGCGCCGTGCTGGTGCCGCCCTTCGACGATCCTCTCGTCGTGGCCGGGCAGGGCACCGTGGGTCTCGAGCTCGCCGAGCAGGCGCCG
>DASXYV010000010.1:0-3185 GCA_036502305.1 Acidimicrobiales bacterium | reverse complement strand
TACTTCGGCGAGCTCTCCCTGCTCGACCGCAAGCCCCGCTCGGCGACCGTCACGTCCGAGACGCCGATGCAGCTGCTCGTGCTCGACCAGCGCCAGTTCGACGGGATCATGGACCAGGTGCCCGGTCTCGCCCACAAGCTGATGACAGCCATGGCCGACCGGCTCCGGGAGGCGGACGCCAAGGCCGTCAACTGAACGCTCAGCCGCCGCCGTCCCCGGGGGGCCTCGCCGCCGCGCGCGCCCGGTCGTCGCCGGGGCTGCCCTCGGGGGTCCCGGCCGGCGCCGACTGCTCGAGGATCTGGGCCACGTCGAGCACCTGGGTGGACTCGGCGGCCAGGCCGTCGGCCTGTCGCTGCTTGACGGCGTCGTCGAGCATGATCATGCAGTAGGGACAGGCGGTGCCGACCACGCCGGCACCCGTCTGGAGCGCCTCGTCGGTGCGCTCGAGATTGACGCGCTTGCCGATGTCCTCCTCGAGCCACATGCGCGCCCCGCCGGCGCCGCAGCAGAATCCCTTCTGCCGGCACCGGTGCATCTCCACCTGCTCGACGCCGGGTACGGCGGACAGCACCGACCGCGGCTGGTCGTAGATCGAGTTGTGGCGACCGAGGTAGCACGGGTCGTGGTAGGTGACGGTGCTCTCGAAGCGCTGCCCTGGCGTGATCCGTCCCTCCTCGACCAGCCGGGCCAGGAGCTGCGAGTGGTGGACCACCTCGTAGTTGCCCCCCAGGGCCGGGTACTCCTTCGAGATGGTGTTGAAGCAATGGGGGCAGGATGCGATGACCTTGCGGGCACCGACGCCGTCGAGCGTCTCGACGTTCTGCTGGCACTGGGTCTGGTAGAGGTACTCGTTCCCGAGCCGGCGGGCCGGGTCGCCCGTGCACGACTCGTTGGGCCCGAGCACGGCGAAACGCACGCCTGCGGCGTGCAGGAGGCGGGCGATGGCCTGGGTGACCTTGCGGGCCCGTTCGTCCAGCGCTCCGGCGCACCCCACCCAGAAGAGATACTCGACGTCGTCGGGGATCGAGCCGTCGACCACGGGAACCTCGAACGGCAGCGCGGCGGTCCAGTCGAGCCGGTGGCTCGAGCCCAACCCCCAGGGGTCCCCCTGGTTCTCGATGTTGCGCAGCATGGTCCCCGCCTCGGTGGGGAAGCTCGACTCCATGAGCACCTCGTAGCGCCGCATGTCGACGATCGTGTCGACGTGCTCGATGTCGACCGGGCACTGCTCGACGCAGGCGCCGCAGGTGGTGCACGACCACAGGACGTCGGGCTCTATGACGTCGGGCACGAGGCGGGAGGGCACGGTCCCGTTCCCGGCGGCGCCGTCCCCGTCCGAGCCGTTGGTCTCGGCCGAGCCGTCGGCCCCCGAGCGGGCGAGGAGGGTGCTCGACCGGCCGAAGAGGTTGTCCCGCAGGTCCATGATGACGAGCTTCGGCGACAGCGGCTTGCCCGTGTTCCAGGCCGGGCACTGGTCCTGGCAGCGACCGCACTCGGTGCAGCTGAGGAGGTCGAGGAGCTGCTTCCAGCTGAAGTGGGTGATCTCGCCGGCGCCGAAGACGTCGTCTTCGGAGAGCTGCTCGGGATCCATGTTCGGCGTGGTGGCGAGGGCCCCGAGGGCGATGGGGCGCCGGGAGAAGAGCACGTTCGGCTCGGACACGAAGATGTGGAGGTGCTTGGAGTACACGACCACGACGAGGAACCCCATGACCACGGCGATCTGGGCCAGCACGAAGGTCGTCTCCAGGGCCTGCAGCACCCCGTGGCTCAGGCCCGAGAAGGCGTTGCCGACCAGATGCGACGCGAAGGCCCAGTCGCTGTAGGGGAAGTGACCCAGCTCGACCTGCGCCCCCCGGTAGAGCAGCAGCGTGGCGATCACGAGGAAGATCATCAGGAGGATGAGCCACGCCTGGTCGCTGTGCGAGCGATAGAAGCGCGACGAGCGATCGAGGCGCTCGGGCGACTCACGCAACCGGATGACCGAGAACACGATGATGCCGGCCAGGACGCCGACAGCCATGAAATCCTCGAGAAAACCGAGGGCGGCCGAGTGGCCGATGACCGGTATCGCCCAATCCTTGGAGAACAGCAGCCCGAAGGCCTCGAGGATCGTGAAAAGGAGGATCACGAAGCCCCAGAAGACGAAGAAGTGGGCCAGTCCGGGGATGGGGCGCTTGAGCAGCTTGCGCTGCCCGAACACGTCGGTCAGCTCGGCCCACAGGCCGGGCCCGAGGTGCTTGAACCGGTCGGGAGCCGGCCGCCCCACCGCGACGAGGCGTCCCAGCCACCACACCCGCCGCCCGGCCAACGCGATGGCGACGGCGGTCAATGCAAAGCCGATCCCGAGTCTCAAAGCGTTCCTCCTGCCGCTTCACTGGGCGTCAGCGCAACACAGCCGGGAACCGGCTCGGCCCAGCTGACCAGGCACGCGACGAACCAGTCACATTACTTACCCACCGTCCGGGGACCCAACCGGCGACCCGTGGGACCTCCCCTGGCTCGGCCCCAGCGCCGGCCGAACGATACAGTGGCGCCCTCCTGCGGGCGTAGTTCAGAGGCAGAACATCAGCTTCCCAAGCTGAGAACGCGGGTTCGATTCCCGTCGCCCGCTCTCTTCGAAGGTGCAGGTCAGGGGCGGTTTTTGCCGCCCCTCTTTTCGCGTCCGGGACCAGTCATCGCGCGGTCATCGCGCGTCCATCGCGCGTGCGGGTGCCGATATCCACGACGTCGGTCGGGTGGGCGAGGCCGGACAGCGCTCTGGCGATGGCCTGATCGCGGTCGGAGGTGGCGTGCTGGTAGCGGAGGGCGGCATCGGAGCTGGCGTGGCCCATGCGGGACATCAGCTCCTTGGTGGAGGCCCCGGTGGCCGCGGCCCACGTGTTCCCGGCGTGGCGGAGATCATGCAGGTGCAGATGGGACAGTCGGACGGCCGTCCTCGCCTCCACCCAGGCCTTCTGGAGGACGTGGGGCCGCACTGGCCCACCTTTCTCGCCGGTGAAGACCAGGGCTTCGGAGCTGGCCCCCACGAAGCGATCGAGGTGGCCGGCGACGTCCGCCTGAACGTGAGGCGGGATGGCGACGGTGCGGCGGCCGGCCTCCGTCTTTGGAGGTCCGATCACGAGCGTCCCGTCTCTCAGCTGGTTCAGGGATCGCTCGATCCGCACGGCGCCGTGAAGGAGGTCGAG
>DASXYV010000009.1:0-3063 GCA_036502305.1 Acidimicrobiales bacterium | reverse complement strand
CGAGCCCCGAAACACAGAGACAAACGGCGCTGCTCGGCACGGCCGTCGGCTGCTGCTCCGGGTCGGAGGGCGCCCGGCCGGCGTCGTCACCGCTGCCGGACCGCGACCCAGCAGGCGCAAGCTGGCGACCGCGCTGGCGCCATCCGTCGCGTGCGACCTGGCGCCACGGCTGCGGGCTCTACCCCGAGCGCACGACGAGATCATCGCTGCGCTCGAGCGAGGCCGTCGTCCGCCTCCTCACCCGCTCACCTCGGTTCCCCGACCACTCGAACCAGGTGAGCTCGTCGTGGCCATCTGCACGGCGCGCGGCCCGGAGGTGTCCACCAGACTCGTCGGCGAGCTAGCCGGTGCGTTCGACGTCGTCGTCCTGGAGAACGGGACCGACCAGCCTCGGCTGGCCGCCATGTGCGCTGCCGCCGGGGTCGCCTACGAGCACCATCCCCGGCGGGGGCTCGCCGCGGCTCGAAACCGCGCCCTGGCCCGTATCAATGCTCGCTGGGTGCTGTTCCTCGACGACGATTGCCACCTGCGCCCCGGGAGCGCGCCCGAGCTCGCCCGCCACCTCGGAGGCGCGATCGACCGGGTCCCCGACGCCGGTGCCATCGGCGGTCTTGTGCTGCCGGCCTCCGTCGACTGCCGTGCCGAGGAGGCCTTCGAGCGCGTCGCCGGACATGGCAGGGGTTTTCTCCCCACCCGTTACGACGCGCACTCCTCGCCTGATAGGTGGTGGCCATTGCGGCACGGTGACTGGATGGCGGTCGGGGCCTGCCTCGCCGTCCGCCAACGGGCGTGGGCTGCCGTCGGCGGTTTCGACGAACGTCTGGGCGCCGGAACGCGGGCCGCATCAGCCGAGGACGACGCCTTCCTCCAAGCACTCGTGGAAGGTGGGTGGTCGGTCTTCTACGACCCGGCCGTCGTAGTGCGCCACCAGCACCGTGCCAGTCGATCGGCGCTCCGCCGGCAGCTGTTCGGTTACGGGCTGGGTCGGTCGGTCAATGTGTTGCTGAGAGCCATCGACGACCACAACTGGGAGATCCTCTCGCTGTGGGCTGGCTTGCTCGCCGAGGACTGGCGAGACGAGCGGTCCCGTCCCCTCGACCTCGGTGGTGCCGAGCTGCTCGGGTATCTGGCTGGACCGATCGTCGCCTTACGGACCGCCTGCGGGTCCCGGGCGAACTCGATGGGTCGTCCATGATGAGCACCGACCTCTCTCAGCGCGCGACACCGTCGAGCGCGGCTCATGCTGAAGCACCTGTCCCGGTTCTCATGTGGCATCACGTCGGTGATGCACCCACTCCGTCGATGCGTCCCTATGCGGTCTCCCGCGAGATCCTGACCGCCCAGCTCGACGCGCTGGCCGCAGCGGGCTACGAAGCGGTCACGTTCGAGGCACTCCGTGGCGACCAGCGGCCCAGTCGCCCGATCGTCCTCACGTTTGACGATGGTTACCGCAGCTTCCTCGAGGTTGCCGCACCTCTTCTCGAGGAGCGCGGGATGCGTGCGGTCGTGTTCGTCGTCGCGGGATCCCTGGGCGGAGCGAACGACTGGGACAGGGGTTGTGCCGCCCTCGAGCTGCTCGATGCCGACGGCGTGCGGGAAGTGGCCGATCGGGGCCACGAGGTGGGGGCCCACGCCTGGCGCCACGCGCCGCTCACAGAGGTGCCAATCGATCGCCTGGCTCGCGAGGTGGCGGCAACACGTGTCGTTCTCGAACAGGCAACCGGGGGACCCATGCGGTCGTTCTCTTACCCCCACGGGGTTGCCAACGCCAAGGTCATCGAAACCGTCACTCAGTGCGGCTTCGATTTCGGCTGCCTCGACTGGCGCCCACCGGAGCCCGGCTGGCCGGAGTCGCTGGTGCTCACCCGGGTGGATGTCAGGCCCGACACCGACGTGGACGATCTGGCCCACCTGGCCGAAGAGAACGCAGTGGTGGCGAACCCGCTGCCGGTGGCGCCGGCCGATCCCTTCGAGCGGCTTGTCGCCTGGACCCTGGCCGCCGGCTCGGATCTGTCGCCGGGCGAGGGTTGGGCGGCCATCCACGCCGCTTCCGGGCCGCTCGCCCACGTGCTTCGGACACGGGACGCGGACGACCGGCCGAGGCCCTTGACGTCGCTGGTGCGGGCTGCCCAGCTGAGCGAGCTGGCGTCCCCTCCGGAGGCGGTGGTTACTGCCCTGTCTCCGTTGGCATCCGATCTCGACGCTCTCGTCCGCCGACAGCCTGAGGTGCCGGTCTGGAGTGTGGCGACGCCGGCCGAAGCGACCGAGGTCGACCCGGACTGGATCCGCATGGGCGCTCAGTGGAGCGACGTCGCCCGCCTGCTCTGGCAGATCGACCCGACCAGCCACGGCGATGTGATCGCCACCTACTTGCGCCGGTCGGGGCGATCTCACCGCCGAGCTGCAACGGCCCAGGCCATGGAGGAGCTGGCGGCCGCCGAGGTGGCGATGCTCGCCGACGAGGCCGTCGAGGCAGACAGCGCCGCGGGCGAGTCGGCCCTGGAGCGCTCCCTGACCAAGGTCCGTTGTAGTGCGTCGCAACCAGCGGTAAGGGACGGCGGCCGCCTCTCATCGTGGGCCCACCTTCGGGTCGCGACGGGCGCTCTCGTTCGCCAAGAGCTGCGGGAGCATTACGCAGGTTCACTCCTCGGCATCGGGTGGGCCGTGGCACGCCCCCTTCTCTACTTCACCGTGCTGGTGCTGCTCTTCGGCCAGGTGGTCCGGGTCTCCGAGCCCCGGTATCCCGAGTTCCTCCTCGCGGGGCTGATGCCCTGGCTCTTCTTCCAAACCGCCGTCGGTGAGGCGACGGGCTCGATCCGAGGTCGCGGCGACCTGCTGCGGCTGGCCGCCTTCCCCCGAGTAGCTCTGCCGCTCGCGACAGTCGCTTCAGCGGTGGTGGATCTCGCCGCCCAGCTCCTGGTGGTGGCGCCCGTGCTCGTGGTGGCCGATGGAACGTTCGGTCCCCGCTTGCTCGCCCTGGCGCCAGTGATGGTCGCCTTGCTGGCTCTGGTAACGATGATCTCGTTGTTGATATCGGGACTCTGCGTCCGGTTCCGCGACGTC
>DASXYV010000008.1:0-10867 GCA_036502305.1 Acidimicrobiales bacterium | reverse complement strand
GCTGACGGGAGGTACCTGGTCGTAAAGCCCTGCCAGCCCTGGTTCAGGTCGAGGGCGCTCAGGGGGCTGGCGTTGCCGCCGGCAACGTCGGCCGGTGTCCACTGCGGAAGCAGGCGAACACCGGACAGGCGCGAGTCGTCGCCGTGGATGCCTCCCGGCACGCTGCGCACGCCTGCCGCCGCCAGCTGGTCGGCGAGCGACTCGAACGGGGTGGTGGGTTGGCCCGCGTAGCGGCGATCTTTCGTCCACGTGGCGGCGTAGTCGGCGGTGGCGAGGACGGGGTCGCCCGACCCGACCAACCAGAGCTGGCCCACGGCGCCGTTGCTCGGGGGGCTGGGGGCGACTGCCGTCGTCTGGAAGCGGTAGTCAGGACCGAGGACGGCGAGCGCCGCCGTGGCCACGAGGAGCTTCTGCGTCGAGGCCGGGGCGAACGGCATGGCGCCCTGGACGTCGGCCACTCGGGTGGCGCCGTCGCCCACGACGGCGCAGCCCGGTGTCCCCCCCAGCGCCGCTGCCAGCGCGCTCTGCAGATGGATCGCCGCCGGTGTCGGCGGCGGGGGCGGGGGTGGTGGCGCAGTAGTGGCAGGGGCGCGCACGCCTGGCACGGCGGCAGCCCCAAGCGCCGCGACGTGCCCTGGCTGCACCGCGGCTCGGGCTACCGGCTCGGAGCCCGAGTGCAGGTAGATCCATCCCGAGGCGGCCGCGGCTTGCAGGACGGCCAAGCCGGCCAGGAGCGGGAGCAGCCGCCGGAGCGGTCCTCCTCGGCGCACCACCCGCCGCGTGTCCGCAGCGTTCACGACTGTCAGTACGCCGGTGGCCAGGGGCTCCCCTGCCGAGAGCCCCTTTTCGGACATAGGGCACACCCGCCGGGGCGAGGGGCCGGGATAGTTTGCTTTGCTAAGTAAACTGGATCGTGATGAAGACGGAGCGCCCGGTCACCACTGTCGATGGCGATGCCGAGCTGGCCGCTCGGCTGCGGCTCGCCGTCACCAGGCTGTCACGGCGCCTGCGCCACCAGGGAGAGACCGGCATCAGCGCCTCGCAGCTGTCCGCCCTGACCACGGTCGACCGATCCGGTCCAATGACCCTGGGGGACCTCGCCGCCGCCGAGCAGGTCCAGCCCCCCAGCATGACCAGGATCGTGTCCCGCCTCGAGGAGGGTGGGCTCGTCGACCGCCAGGCGTGCGAGCAGGACCGCCGGGTGGCCCGCGTACGGGTGACCACCGCTGGCCGGCAGCTGCTCCAGCGCAGTCGCTCCCGCAAGGACGCCTACCTGGCCCGCCGGCTCGAGACCCTTGATGCTGCTGATCGGGCCCTGATGGGGGAGGCCGTCGCCGTCCTCGAGCAGATCCTGGAGCGCGGCGAATGATGAGCGTCAGGGAGGCGACGGGTCGGACCTTCCGCTCGCTGGGCGTGCGCAACTACCGGCTGTACTTCGCCGGGCAGGTCGTGTCCGTGAGCGGCACCTGGATGCAGCAGGTGGCGCAGGCCTGGTTGGTGCTCCGGCTCACCAACAGCGGGGTGGCCCTGGGGACGGTCACGGCGCTGCAGTTCCTTCCGGTCTTGCTCGGTGGCGCGTGGGGTGGGGTCATCGCCGACCGGTTCGACAAGCGCCGCGTCCTGTTCGGCACGCAGGCGACCGCGGGATTGCTGGCGCTGGTGCTGGGCCTCCTCACCCTGAGCGGCGACATCCAGCTGTGGATGGTCTACGTGCTGGCTGCCGCTCTCGGTTGCGTCAACGCCGTGGACAACCCGAGCCGCCAGGCTTTCGTGCACGAGCTGGTCGGCCGGGCCGACCTGCCCAACGCAGTGAGTCTCAACAGTGTGCTCATGAACGCGGCACGGGTGATCGGTCCCGCCTTGGCGGCGGTCCTGATCGTCACGGTGGGCATTGCCCCCTGCTTCCTCATCAACGCCGCCTCGTACGTCGCGGTGATCGTCGGGCTCGCCCTGATGCGGCCAGAGGACCTCCTCGGCACGGGCACCGTCGCCAGGGCCAAGGGCCAGCTGCGGGCGGGCCTGCACTACGCCTGGTCCACTCCCGAGCTGCGCAACCCGTTGCTGTTGATGGTGGTGATCGGCACGCTCGCCTACGAGTTCCAGGTCACCCTGCCGCTGCTGGCGAAGTTCACCTTCCACGGGGGTGCCGGCGCCTACGGGCTGATGACCTCGTCCATGGCCGCGGGCGCCGTCGTCGGGGGGCTGGCCGTGGCCAGCCGGGAGCGGCCCACGTCGAAGGGTCTGACGAGGGCGGCCCTGGCCTTCGGCCTCCTCATCCTCGGCGTCGCTGCTGCGCCCAGCCTCGCCGTCGAGGTCGCGCTCCTCGTTCTGATGGGCGGGGCCAGCATCGCGTTCATCGCCATGTCGAACTCCACCCTGCAGCTGCGCTCCGACCCCGCCATGCGCGGCCGCGTGATGGCCCTGTTCGCTGTCGCCTTCCTGGGAAGCACTCCCATCGGCGCCCCCGTGGTCGGTGCCGTGGCGCAGGCCTGGGGGCCGCGGGCCGCGATCGCCATCGGCGGTGTCGCAGCTCTGGCGGCGGCCCTGGTGACCGCCGGTCGCCCCCTACGGGCGATCGTGTCGCGCGCCGCGGCGGACGCTCGCGGCGAGCACGAGGACGACGGCCAGTGGCAGGAGCACCGCGGCCGCGGCCCCGAGGCCGGCCAGGGCGGCAGCCAGGCCGATGACGACCAGAGCCCCGACCGCCAGCTCGGGAGTGTCGCCCACTAGGAAGTCCCACCAGAACCGGCCGAAGGCCTGGAGGGCGCGACCGACGGTCACGGCACCTCGACCGCCTCTTCGAGCCGGCCTCCCGTGCCGTCCCTCAGTCGGGATCGGCGCAGCGACGCGACGAGGCCGAACGTGACCGCGCCGTAGACGGCGATGAGGGCGAGGATCGAGAGGTCGGTCCCCGGCCAGTCCACACCCATCCCCTCCCCGGTCCAGAAGGTCCCGAAGCTGACGAGCATGATCCCCACGACCATCTTCAATGTGTTCTCGGGCACCTCTACCAGCCGGCGGGCCAGCACCAGGCCGGCCAGTCCCACCGCCAGGGCCGCCGCCGCGGCACCGGCCGCCGCCAGGCCGAGGCGCCCGGAGGTCGTCCCCAGCGTGAGCACGATCATGACCACCTCGAGGCCTTCGAGGAGGACTCCCTTGAAGGCGACAGTGAACGCAGTGGCGTCGCGTCGACGACCCGTCGCCCTGGGGGTCCCGGACAGCTCCTCGACCTGCCGGCGGTAGATGGCGTCCTCGTCGTGGAGGGCCTTGTACCCGCTGGCCCGCAGGATCGCCTTGCGCAGCCACTGAAGGCCGAGGATCAGGAGCAGCCCGCCGACGATGACGCGCAGCACGTCGAGCGGCACGTAGCGCACGAGGGCGGGCCCGAAGGCGGCCACTACCACGGCCAACGCCAGCAGCGCGGCGCCCGCACCCTCGAGCGCCGATCGCCACCCCCGGCTCACCCCGGCGGCCAGCACGATGGTGAGGGCCTCGACCATCTCGACCGCGCTGGCCGCGGCCACGGCCAGCACGAGGAGGACTGCGCTGGTCATGCGGCGCCCTTGCCGGATCCGGCGGTCGCCTTCGCCTCCCCGCTGGGTCCGGTCGCCTTCGGCTCGCTGCTGGATCCGGTCGCCCTCGGCTCGCTGCTGGATCCGGTCGCCTTCGGCTCCTTGGGCAGGCCGAGCACGCGCTCGCCCACGATGTTGCGCTGGATCTCGGCAGAGCCGCCCCAGATGCTCTCAGACCGGGAGAAGAAGAAGGAAGCTTGGAGCGGGCTGACGGGATAGGTGGAGCTCCCCCGCCGGCGGCCGATACCCGGGACGAACTCGTCGCCCGTCGACCCCGTGAGGACCTGCCCGTCCATGCCGAGGATGGCGATGGCCAACTGCATCGCCTCCTGGTGGTACTCGGACCAGAACATCTTGTTGGTCGCGCCCAGCGCCGCGGTGGAGCCGTCGCCCTTGAGGACCGACGTCAGCGTCCGCAGACCGTTGATCTCCATGATCTTCACCTTGCTCCAGGCCCGGGCCAGGTCCTGTCGCAGCAGCGGATCGGCGGCCTTTCCGTTCCTCTTGGCCAGGCCGACGATGTGCTCGAGCTCCTTCTGGAACCGGCGGTGGCTGGTCGTGGCGGACGTGCCCCGCTCGAACCCCAGCGTCGTCATCGCCACCTTCCAGCCGTTGTTCACCCCGCCGACCACGTTGTCGCCAGGCGCTCGGGCGTTGGAGAAGAACACCTCGTTGAACTCGGCCGACCCGTCGATCTGCTTGATAGGTCGGACCTCGATCCCCTCCTGGCGCATGGGGACGAGCAGGTAGGAGATCCCGGCGTGCTTGTCCACGTCGGGATCAGTGCGCGCCAGCAGAAATATGTAGTCGGCGTACTGGGCCTGGGTCGTCCACACCTTCTGGCCGTTGATCACCCACTCGTCCCCGTCCAGCTCGGCCCTGGTCTTGAGCGAGGCCAGGTCCGAGCCGGCATCGGGCTCGGAGAACCCCTGGCACCAGGAGATCTGCCCTGAGAGGATCTTGGGGAGGAAGTCCCTGCGCTGCTCGTCGGTTCCCCACTGGAGGATGGTGGGGCCCACCAGCGTGTCGCCGAAGAAGTCGCCCCGCATCGGGGCTCCGGCCCGGTCGAACTCCTCGTTCAGGACGACCTGCTGCATGGTGCCGAGACCCTTGCCGCCGTACTCCGTGGGCCAGGAGGCGCAGATCCAGCCGCCCTGCCGAAGCTTGTCGGGCCACTCCTCGTTGAATGCACGCCGCTCCTCGGCGGACATGGTGAAATCGGGGTCGCCCCAGCCGGCCGGGAGGTTCGATTGGAGCCAGGCGCGGATCTCGGCGCGGAACTCCTCAGCCTCGGGCGGATAGGTCAGCTCCATGGTCTGAATCTAGTGCCCCGGTAGTACGCTGCTCTTGGTGGCCACTCAGGTCCTCCACCTGTCATCGGTGGTGAAGAGTCCTCTCCTGGATCGGGCCGGGGAGAAGCTCGGCCGGATCGAAGACCTGATTGTGCGCCTCGGCGAGGACGGTGCCTACCCCCCCATCACGGGTGCTCTGGCCAAGATCGGTGGCCGGGAGCTGTTCGTGCCCATCGACCAGATCGCCGGGATCGAGTCGGGCCGGGTCCAGCTCCAGGGAGACCGGCTGAGCCTGCGCCGGTTCGAGCGGCGGCCGGGTGAGGTGCTGCTCAACCGCGACCTTGCAGCCCGCCATCTGATCAACGTCGTCGGCGCCCGGCTGGTCACGGCCAACGAGATCGAGCTGGCGTGCATCGAAGGCAGCTGGGTCGTCGTCGGCGTCGACGCCAGCGCCCGCCCCGTGCTGCGCCGCCTGCTTCCTCGGCCTTTCCGTCGCCGGGTCGAGCCCGGTCCGATCCTCGACTGGTCGAGCATCGAGCCCTTCGTCGCCCACGTCCCGACGGCGCGGCTCCGGCTCACCCACCGCAAGCTCGCCCGCCTCCATCCGGCCCAGATCGCCGACCTGGTGGAAGCGGCGTCGCACGACGAGGGCGAGGAGATCATCTCGGCCGTCGGTCAGGACGGGGAGCTCGAGGCCGACGTGTTCGAGGAGCTCGATCCCGATCACCGCCGCGAGTTCGTGGCGTCCCGGTCGGACGCCGAGGTGGCCAGGCTGCTGTCCAAGATGGCGCCCGACGACGTGGTCGACTTCGTCACCGAGCTGGACCAGGAGCGTCGGCTCCCTGTGCTCGAGCTGCTGCCGCCCGAGTTGCAGCGCAAGGTCCGCTCGCTCCTCAGCTACAACCCCGAGACGGCCGGCGGCCTCATGAACCCGGACTTCCTCGCCCTTCCTCGGTCCACTCCGGTCGAGCGGGCGCTCGAGCAGGTGAGGACCAGCGAGCTGCGGCCCGAGTCCCTCGGGGTGGTCTACGCCACGAACGATGAGCAGTGTCTCTGCGCCTTGGCGCCCCTGGCGGCCCTGGTGAGAGCTGACCCTGCCGCCGCCCTCGGCGACATTGCCGAGCACGAGCCGGTCATGATCCGGCCCGACGCCGACGTGCACGAGGTGGTGCGCAAGATGACGGACTACAACCTCAGCGTGCTCCCGGTCGTGGACGACTCGTGTCACATGATCGGCCAGATCACCGTGGACGACGTTCTCGAGCTCCTCCAACCCAGCGGATGGAAGGGCGAGTTCGGGTTGTCAGCACCGGACTGAGCCCGCCGACACGGCGGCGCCGGGTGCTATCTTTGAGCAGTAAGCCAGTCGCGCCTCGTTCGGTGAGGTGGCTGCTCAGACACAGGCCACTGACCCCACCTGTCGAGAGACACTCCGGGTCAGACCAGGTCACTCCGGCTCAAGGGGTGACCCAAAGTGGCTGGCCCTCCGGGGCCTACGCTGGGCAGTGCCAAAGCTCTGACGAGTAGGGGTGCACCGGGGCCCTTGTCGGCCGCGGCGAGTCCGGCGCCCACCGGACGCCACTCCTCTGGGGGTGTACCTGGACCGTGGGCCGGACGAGGAGCCGAGCGCTGAACGCCGACAGTTGGTTAGGCACCGCGACGGCGCGCACGCGGCTCCGAGGTTGCCGAGGCTGGCTCAGCTAGCGGGGTGACCCGGAGCGGGTGCGCGACGGCGGCCGTCGCCACGCCCCGGTAGGAGGTCACCCCGAGCCATGGCTGAGGAGATGCGCACCTTGGGCGCCGAGGGGGCCCCGTCGGTTGTCGACGGGGCCCACGTCGGCGAGATCCGGGGTGCCCTGGGCACCATCGGAGAGCAGGACCTCGCGCCCCGCCGCTCGCTCCGGGCACGACTGCTGACCCTGGCTGCCATCGTCGGCCCCGGCCTCATCGTCATGGTCGGCGACAACGACGCCGGTGGGGTGGCCACCTACTCCCAGGCCGGCCAGAACTACGGGACGAGCCTGCTGTGGACGCTCCTGTTGCTGATCCCGGTCCTGATCGTCAACCAGGAGATGGTCGTGCGCCTCGGGGCCGTCACTGGTGTCGGCCACGCCCGGCTCATCATCGAGCGCTTCGGCCGGTTCTGGGGCGCCTTCTCGGTGGGCGACCTCTTCCTTCTCAACTTCCTCACCATCACGACCGAGTTCATCGGCGTCAGCCTGGCCCTCAGCTACTTCGGGGTGAGCAAGTACGTGGCCGTGCCCGTCGCCGCCGTCGCCCTCATCGCCATCACCGCCAGCGGCAGCTTCCGGCGCTGGGAGCGTTTCATGCTGCTGTTCGTCCTCGTCAACTTCCTCGCCATCCCCCTGCTGGTGATGAGCCACCCGCATCTCGGGCCCATCGCCCGCGACACGTTCGTGCCGGGGATCCAGGGCGGTATCACCTCGGGCGCGGTGCTGCTCATCATCGCCATCGTGGGCACGACGGTGGCGCCCTGGCAGCTGTTCTTCCAGCAATCCAACATCATCGACAAGCGCATCACGCCCCGGTGGATCAACTACGAGCGGGCCGACACGGTCATCGGCTCGTTCGTGACGGTGATCGGCGCCGGGGCCCTGGTGGTGACGGCGGCGTTCGCGTTCCAGCACACGCCCCTCGCCGGTCATTTCAGCGATGCCCTGGGTGTGGCCGACGGCCTGGCCCGGCAGCTCGGTCACACCGCCGGCGACCTGTTCGCCATCATCCTGCTCAACGCCTCGATCATCGGCGCCGCGGCCGTGACGCTGTCCACGTCCTACGCCTTCGGCGATGTCTTCGGCACGCGGCACTCGCTCCACCGGGGCATCCGTGAAGCCAAGTTCTTCTACGCCAGCTTCGGCCTCATCGTGCTGTTGGTGGCGGGGATCGTGCTCATCCCGGGCGCTCCGCTCGGGCTCATCACCACGTCGGTCCAGGCCCTGGCCGGGGTCCTGCTGCCCTCGGCCACCGTCTTCCTGCTGCTGCTCTGCAACGACCGCGAGGTCCTCGGACCGTGGGTGAACCGCCCCTGGCTCAACGCCGTCGCCACCGTGATCGTGTCGGTACTTCTCATGCTCTCGCTGATCCTCATGACCACAACCGTCTTCCCGGGCGTCGACGTCCCCCTGCTGGTGCTGGTCCTCGCGGCCGTCCTGGCGGTCGGCCTGTCGGCCGGTGGGCTGGCGGCTCTCTGGGCCCGCACCGCGAGGCCGACGCCCCCCGTGGCCGAGGCGCCCAGGCGGGAGACGTGGCGCATGCCGCCGCTGGCCCTTCTGGGCCGGCCGGTGTGGTCGCGCGGCCGGCGCGCGGCGATGATGGTCCTCTGGGCGTACCTCGCCCTTTCCGTCGTCATGCTGCTGGTGAAAACCGTCCAGCTCGGCCTCGGAAACTGAGAACGCGTCGGCCCTGTTTGCGCTGTTGCCCCACCTCAGGAGAGGCTCTCCCGTCATGCATGGGTCTGCCCGACGGCTCCGGATCGCGTTCCTCGCCTATCGGGGTAACCCGCATTCGGGGGGGCAGGGTGTGTACACCCGGTACCTCACCAGGGAGTTGACCGCCCTCGGCCACCATGTCGAGGTCCTCGCCGGCCCCCCGTACCCGATCCTCGACGACGGCGTGCCGCTGGTCGAGGTGCCCAGCCTCGACCTGTACCGCGAGCCCGACCCCTTTCGGATCCCCCATCCCCGCGAGGTGCACAGCCGCATCGACGTGCTCGAGTTCGCCCTCATGTGCACCGCCGGCTTCCCCGAGCCGCTCACCTTCAGCCTGCGGGCGCGGAAGATCCTGGCCGGGCGTCGGGACGACTTCGACATCGTCCACGACAACCAGTGCCTGGGCCGGGGCCTGCTGGGAATGATGGACGACGGCTGGCCCATCGTCGCCACCGTGCACCACCCGATCACGGTGGACCGCGACCTGGAGCTGGCCCACGCCCGCAGCCTGCGCCGCCGGCTGATCCTCAGGCGCTGGTACGGGTTCGTCGGGATGCAGCTCGAAGTCACGCGCCAGCTTCCCCGAGTCGTCACGGTCTCGGCGTCGTCGAAGTCCGACATCGTCCAGCACATGGGCGCAGAGCCGTCGCGTGTGTCGGTCGTGCCGGTGGGTGTGGACGACACGCTCTTCCGCCCCCGGCCCGGTGTCGCCCGGGTGCCCGGCCGCCTGATGACCACCGCCAGTGCCGACGTACCGCTGAAGGGCCTCGTCCCCCTGCTCGAGGCCCTGGCCAAGGTCCGCACCGAACGTCACGCCGAGCTGGTCGTGATCGGCGAGCCCCGCTCCGCCAGCCGGGTCGGCGCCACGATCAAGCGCCTCGGGCTCGAGGATGCGGTGCGCTTCGTGAGCAAGGTGAGCGACGAGCGCATCGTGCAGCTGTACGCCGAGGCCGAGGTGGCCGTCGTGCCCTCGCTCTACGAGGGCTTCTCCCTTCCCGCCATCGAGGCGATGGCGTGCGGTGTGCCGGTCGTGGCCACCACGGGCGGGGCCCTGCCCGAGGTGGTGGGTGCCGACGGTGTCACCGGGCTGCTCGTGCCGCCCGGCGATCCAGGTGCTCTGGCCATGGCGATCGGCACCGCCCTGGACCAACCCGGGCTGCGGGACCGCATCGGGGCCGCCGGCCGGGCCCGTGTGCTCGAGCGCTTCACCTGGGCCGCCGCGGCCCGGGCGACCGCCGAGCAGTATCGGACCGTCCTGGACGGCACCGGCGGGATCTGAGTGCTCTCCGTCGACTACGACCGGTTGGGCCTGCGCGCGGGTGAGCGGCTGCTCGACCTCGGCTGCGGCGGCGGCCGCCATGCCTACGAGGCCATCCGACGCGGTGCGCGGGTGACGGCGCTCGACGCCAGCGAGGCCGAGCTGAAAGACGTGTCCACCCTGATGAGCGAACTGACCCGTGAGGGCGATGCTGGGACGGACGGCAGCGGCGCCGTGGTGTGCGCCGACGCCCTGGCCATTCCGTTCCGCGACGGCAGCTTCGACCGCGTGATCGCCGCCGAGGTGCTGGAGCATCTCTCCGCTGACCAGGTCGCCATGGGCGAGCTGGCGCGTGTCCTGCGACCCGGCGGGTCGCTGGCCGTGACCGTCCCGAGGTTCGGCCCGGAGGCCGTGAACTGGGCCCTGTCCGAGGCGTACCACTCGGTCGAGGGCGGTCACGTGCGCATCTACCGGCGCTCGTCGCTGCTCGGGCGCCTGCGCCGTGTCGGGCTCAAGCTGCGCGGGTCCCATCACGCCCACGCCCTGCACTCGCCCTACTGGTGGCTGCGGTGCGCGGTAGGTGTCGACCGCGACCAGCACCCGCTCGTGCGCGCCTACCACCGCCTGCTCGTGTGGGACATCGTGCGAGCGCCCTTTGCCACGAGGGCCGCCGACCGTCTGCTCAACCCCCTCCTCGGCAAGAGCCTGGTCCTCTACCTGGACCGCCCCGCATGAGGGCGGTCTCGGTCCCGGAGGTCCGTGGTGTCCTGAGCGCTCCCGACGTCGTCGCCACGGCGGAGTCCATCGCTGCGGTCCAGCTGGCCAATGGCATGATCCCGTGGTTTCCCGGCGGTCACGCCGACCCCTGGAACCACGTTGAGGCGGCGATGGCACTGTCGATCGGCGGGCTCAGGGCCGAGGCCGAGCGCGCCTACCAGTGGCTGGTGGACGCCCAGCATCCCGACGGCTCGTGGTGCATGTACTACCTCGGGGCGGGCGTGGAGCAGCCCCGGCGCGACACCAACGTCTGCAGCTACCTCGCTGTCGGCGCGTGGCACCACTTCCTCCAGACCGGCGACCGGGGGTTCCTCGAGACCCTGTGGCCCGTGGTGACCCGCGCCCTCGAGTTCGTGCTGGGGTTCCAGCAGCCCGGTGGGGAGATCCTGTGGTCGGTGGAGCCCGACGGCACGCGAGGGCGGTACGCCCTCCTGACCGGCTCGTCGTCGGTGTACTTCAGCCTGCGGTGCGCCGTCGCCGCTGCCGAGCAACTCGGTCTGGAGCGGCCCGACTGGGAGC
>DASXYV010000007.1:0-7351 GCA_036502305.1 Acidimicrobiales bacterium | reverse complement strand
GCCAGCTCGCTGACGACGAACCGGCTGCCGTTCCCCACCGAGTCGGGCGATACGTGCTCGTAGGCGTCCGAACGACGGGCGATGGCGCTGACGTGCAGCCCGGCCTTGTGGGCGAAGGCAGACGCGCCGACATAGGGCTGCTGCGGGTTGGGGGTGATGTTCACGAGCTCGGCGACGTGGTGCGACGCGGCGGTGAGTCGCTCGAGGCGATCGGCCGGAATCGTCCGCACACCCATCTTGAGGGCCAGGTTGGGAACGACGGCGCTGAGGTCGGCGTTCCCGACCCGCTCGCCGTAGCCGTTGACGCAACCCTGCACCTGGCTGGCCCCGGCTCGCACCGCCACGAGCGAGTTGGCGACGGCGCAGCCACCGTCGTTGTGGAAATGGACGCCGATCTGCGCCGAGGTGCGCGCCGCGACCTCGGCAACGATCCGCTCGACGTCGTGGGGCAGGGTGCCGCCGTTGGTGTCGCAGAGAACCAGGACTTCCGCGCCCGCTTGCTGGGCAGCCTCGAGCACACCGAAGCTGAAGCCCCGATCGGCGCGGTACCCGTCGAAGAAGTGCTCCGCATCCAGGAATACCCGCAGGCCCGCTCGCCGCAGGAGCTCGACGGAGTCGGCGACCATGGCGATGGCTTCGTCCAGCGACGTCCGCAGCGCCTCGGTCACGTGGTAGTCCCAGGCCTTGGCGACGATGCAGACCACGCCCGTCCCCGCCTCGGCCAGCTGGCGCAGGGCCGGATCGGTATCCGCCCGAGCGCCTGGGCGCCGGGTCGAGCCGAACGCCACCAGAGTGCTCGTGCGCAGGCCCAGCTCGCCGGGCGCCCGCCGAAAGAACTCCTCGTCCTTGGGGTTGGCCCCCGGGTAGCCACCCTCGATGTACTGCACGCCCAGGTGATCGAGCTGCTGGGCGACGCGGAGCTTGTCGTCGACGCTCAGCGACAAGCCCTCCTGCTGGCTGCCGTCGCGTAGCGTCGTGTCGTAGATGTCGACCGCCGCGGGCGGCCCGGGCGGGCGCTCAACCGACATGGTCCAGCCAGTCCTTGTACCGGTCGACCTCGCCTCGGACGGTGGCGAAATAGGTCTCCTGGATGCTCCGGGTCATTGGCCCCGGACGTCCGTCGCCCACGGCCCGGTCGTCCACCGAGGAGATCGGTACCACCTCGGCCGCCGTGCCCGTGAGGAACGCCTCCTCGGCGGTGTACAGGTCACTGCGATGGAGGGTACTCACCCCGACCTCGTAGCCGAGGTCGCGCGCGATGGTCATCACCGATGCCTGCGTGATCCCCTCCAATGCGCCATCGCTGGGAGGGGGCGTCAGGATGCGCCCGCCCTTGACCACGAACACGTTCTCCCCCGAGCACTCGCTGACGTGACCCCGCGGTGACAGCATGACCGCCTCGTCATAGCCGGCCTTGAGAGCCTCCACCTTGGCCATCGACGAGTTGATGTACATGCCCGTCGCCTTCACGGCGGTCGGGATGGCGTTCGGGTCGTGCCGAAGCCAGGTGCTGATCTTGACCCGGACCCCCGAGGCGACGCCCTCGTCGCCCAGGTAGCTACCCCACGGCCACACCGCGATGGCGACGTTGACCTCCGAGGGCAGCGGGTTGAGGCCCATCTCGCCGTAGCCGAGGTAGGCGATGGGACGGATGTAGCAGGAGTCGAGCCCGTTGACCTGCACGGTCTGTTTCGTCGCGGCGACCAGCTGCTCGTGGTTGTAGGGGATGTCGATGAGGAAGACCTTCGCCGAGCCCAGCAGGCGCGTGATGTGGTCGCGAAGACGGAACACGGCCGGACCCCTCGGCGTGGCATAGGCGCGGATGCCCTCGAAGACACCCGATCCGTAGTGGAGGCTGTGGGTCAGGACATGGATCTTGGCCTGATCCCAGTCGACCAGCTCGCCGTCCATCCAGATCTTCTCGCTCGGCGTGATCGGCATGGTGCTACACCCTCTCTGCGATGGCATCGCCGATCTCGGCGGTGGTTCCCATGGTCGCTCCTGCTGCGGCGGACTCGGCCAGGTGGTCGAGCACCGCCTTTGTGATGCGGGCGGCGGCGTCCGCCTCGCCCAGGTGGTCCAGCATCATCGCCGCCGATCGGATGGCCGCCAGGGGGTTCGCCCGACCGGTGCCGGCGATGTCGTGTGCCGCGCCGTGAACCGGCTCGAACAGCGAGGGGCCGGTGCGCGCCGGATTGAGATTGGCCGAGGCGGCCAGGCCGATCCCGCCGGCCACGGCGCCGGCGAGGTCGGTGATGATGTCGCCGAACAGATTGTCGGTGACCACCACGTCGTAGCGGTCCGGGTCCTCCACCAGGTAGATGCATGCCGCGTCCACGTGGTTGTAGGCGGTGCCCACTCCGGGGAACTCGGCGCCGACCTCGTCGAAGGTGCGCGACCACAGATCGCCGGCGAAAGTCAGGACGTTGGTCTTGTGCACCAGGGTGAGGTGGTGGCGTGGCCTGCGCTGGGCCAGGTCGAAGGCGAACCGCACGCAGCGCTCGGTGCCGAATCGGGTGTTGACCGAGCCCTGGGTCGCTACCTCGAGTGGTCCGCCACGACGAAGGAAGCCGCCCTCTCCGGCGTAGGTGCCCTCGGTGTTCTCCCTGGCCACGACCAGATCGATCGGGCCTCGGTCGGCCTTGCCCTTGGGCCGGCCTCCCGGGCCGGACTTGTCCGGCAGGCCGATGAAGGGCCGGAGGTTGATGTAGAGATCGAGCTCGAAGCGCATCCGGAGGAGCAGCCCCCGCTCGAGCGCTCCCGGTGGCACGTCGCGGCTGCCCAACGGGGGCCCGACCGCCCCGAGGAAGATGGCGTCGAGGTGGCGAAGCTCGGCGAGCACGCTGTCGGGCAGTGCCTCACCAGTACGCAGGTAGCGCGCCGCCCCAAGGTCGTAGCCGACCGTGTCCAGCCGCACGCCGACGGCGGACACGACCTTCATGGCCTCGGCGACGACCTCCGGCCCGATACCGTCGCCGCCTATGAGGCCCACCTTGTGTGGGGTCAACTGCGCTCCCGAGAAATGAAAAACCGCCCACTGCGTGGACGGTCGACGAGGCACACACCGGGTGGTGTGCGCCTACGGAATGATCGATACCTGGGTGGCGGTCACAGCAAGGCAAGTGTCGCCCAGCGGCGATCCCCCGTCAACCCTGGTGCAGGCGCAGGCGTGGACAGCGGGGCCATTCGGGCCGATAGCCTCGAGCGGGTGAGCGAGACCCACCTCACACCAGAGACCTACGAGCGGCTGCGAGCCGAGCTCGACGACCTGACCAGCCGAGGCCGGGTGGAGATCGCCCGGGCCATCGAGGCGGCCCGGGCCCTTGGGGACCTGTCCGAGAACGCCGACTACCACGCGGCCAAGGACAGCCAGGGGAAGATGGAGACCCGCATACGCCAGCTCCAGGTCCTCCTCGGCTCGGCGGTGATCGTCGACGGCGCGAGTGCCGACGGCGCCGTCACCGCTGGCGCCGTGGTGAGCCTGCGCTACGAGGGGGACGAGAGCGTCGAGCGCTACCTCGTCGGCTCCATCGAGGAACGCCGCGACGACGCCTCGGTGGTCTCCCCTGGCTCGCCCCTCGGGCAGGCCCTGATGGGGCACCGGCCGGGCGACACCGTCGAGTACGAGGCCCCGGGCGGCACGCTCAAGGTCAGCATCGTCGACGTCGGCGGCTAGACCCGGGCGGACCCGTATCCTCGGGGGCGGTGAAGGAGGACCTCGACCCACCGCCGTTACCGCCCGGCAGACGGGTGACGCTGCCGGGCCGGGGAACCACGTTCGTTCGGGAGCTGGGGGGGCCACCGGGGGCGCCGACGGTCATCCTGCTCCACGGCTGGACCGTGACGGCCGACCTCAACTGGTTCCCGAGCTACGGCCCGCTGGCCGAGCACTTCCGCGTGCTGGCCCTCGACCTGCGGGGCCACGGCCGGGGAATCCGGTCGTGGCGACCCTTCCGTCTGGAGGACTGCGCTGACGACGTGGCCGCCCTCGCCCAGGTGACGGGTACGGGTCGGGCCATCGTCATCGGCTACTCGATGGGAGGCCCGGTGGCCCAGCTGGTCTGGCGCCGTCATCCCGAGCTGGTCGAGGGGCTGGTGCTGTGCGCGACCAGCGCCCGGTTCGTGCGGGACCCCGGCGAGCGCCTGCTCTTCGCCAGCATGATGGGGCTGTCGGTGGCCGCCCGCCTGACCCCAGCCGTCCTGTCCCGCCAGGTCGCCGGCTCGTTCACCCGGCGCCGGCTCAACGGCACCAGCCTCGGTTGGGCGGTCGCCGAGCTCGATCGCAACGACCCTGCCACCGTGCTCCAGGCTGGCGCTGCCATCGGCAGCTACGACGCCCACGCTTGGATCGGCTCGGTCGACGTGCCCACCGCCGTTGTCGTCACGACCGAGGACCGCGTCGTGGACCCCGGCCACCAGATCGCCCTCGCCGGCGCCATCCCGGGAGCGACCGCGCACCCGGTGGTGGGCGATCACGCCGTGTGCGCCGCTCGGCCGCAGGCATTCGTACCCACCCTCGTCGAGGCCTGCGAGCTGGTGGCCCATCGGGCCAGCCAGCCCACTGTCGCTCCGTAGCGGCCGGCCTTCCCGTTCAGCGCCTGGGGAACCGCCGACTGCCCCTCCTGCCCGGCCGCAGGGCTACCCCATTTGGGTCGTTTTGGGTACCTGGTAGGGGAGGATCGGGGCGACGGCGCGGCGAATCCCAAGTGTCGTGCACCGCAGCCGAGAGGCGCACGAGACGCGTCGCGGGGTGGCCGGGTCCCGGCTGGCCTCGCCTCGCTCGTGACCGACCTCTCCCCGAGGTCCGTAGAGCCGGTCGGCGACGGCCCGGCCCAGCGCGGCGGGGGTCGTTCGCTCGTCCTGGCCGAGTCACTCGAGTGGGCCCTCGAGTCCCATTCCCGATCGATCCGCGTCCTGGCTCGGACGACGCTCACCGTCGACGCCTGGTCCATGTCGGTCCGGGGGCCGCTCGGCACCGCCCGACGACCGGTGGGCTGGACACCGGAGCGGGTCACTGTGGCGCCGCTGCGGACCCGTCTGCCCGAAGCCGATCCGCGATCCGGCACCGTTGCGTGGGGCACGTCTGACCTGCTCCGGCTGGCGCCCCTGCGGGCGCTGCTCGCCTGTGGGCTGGCCCTCCTCGTGCTGGGCTCCGTGGCCGCCATCAACAGCATCTCCGTGGGGTCGCCGGCCGCGTACGTCGGTCGCCTCGCTCCGACCCATGTCGTCCTGGTCGATCCGCCTCCATCGCCGCCGCCCCCTCCCCCGCCGGTCGCGCCACCGACCACCGCAGCCCCGGCCATCGCCACGGCGGCCAGCCCGACCGCCTCGTCGGTGGTGCGACCCAAGCCGAAGGCTCCCCCGGCGTTCTCGCTCGCGGGTGTGGCCGGCGGCGTCTGGGCCGCGCTGCGCCAGTGCGAGTCGGGTGGCAACTACCAGGAGAACACCGGCAACGGTTTCTACGGCGCCTACCAGTTCGTCTGGTCGACGTGGTCGAGCATGGGGTATCCCGGTCGGCCGGACCAGGAGCCACCGGCGATGCAGGACCAGGCGGCGCAGCGGCTCCAGGCCCGCAGCGGGTGGGGCCAGTGGCCGGCCTGCAGCCGCAAGCTCGGGCTCAGCTGAGCATCGCGGCACCGCCGGCGGGGGCTCCCCGCATCACGATGTCCAGCCGGCGGCGTCCTTCACCTGCCGGGCGGCGTCGACGACCGCGGCCCCGTACCTCCCTCCCGGCGCCCGCGTCGTGCGCTCCACCGGGCCCGACACCGACACCGCCGCCACGACCCGCGCGCCTCGGCGCACCGGGGCGCTGACCGACGCCACCCCTTTCTCGCGCTCCTCGACGCTCTCGATCCACCCCCGTCTGCCGGTGCGCGGATCACCGCGCAGCACGGCTCCGGCCGAGCCGCGGTCCATCGGCAGAACCGCCCCCACGGCCACGATGGTGCGCAGGCTGTGGGGCGACTCCAGAGAGGCGACGCACAGGCGAGCCTCGCCGGCGGCCACGTACAGCTGGGCGCTCTCCCCGGTGCGGTCCCTGAGCACCTCGAGGGCGGGCCGGGCGGTCACCGCCAGCGGTGGACCGGCCAGCGCGGCAGCCCCCAGATCGGTGAGACGCGGCCCCAGGCAGAAGCGACCGTCGACGTCGCGCTCGACCAGGCCGTGGCGACCGAGGGCCTGGGCCAGCCGGTGGGCCGTGGCCCGGGTCAACCCGGTGCTCTCGACCAGCTGGTTGAGCGTCGCCGGCCGAGGCTCGAGGGCGGCGAGGATGGCGACCGCCTTGTCGAGGACGCCGACGCCGCTTACACTCTCTTCCATATAGCGAGAAGCTTATCTCACTATATGGGACGAATGCGTAGGACGAGTGCGTAGCATGAGTGGTGCGTCGGACGAGTCGCACGTGGAGCGAGCAGCAACGGGAGCAGCAGTGGCCAAGACGTTGAGCGAGAAGGTCTGGGACCGCCACGTGGTGCGGGCGGCCGACGGAGAGCCCGACCTCCTGTACGTCGACCTGCACCTGGTGCACGAGGTGACCTCCCCACAGGCGTTCGACGGGCTGCGGCTGGCGGGGCGTCCGGTCCATCGCCCCGACCTGACCCTGGCGACGGCCGACCATAACGTGCCGACGCTCGACATCGACCGTCCCGTGGCCGACCCGATCTCCGCCCGTCAGCTCGAGGTGCTGGCCGCCAACTGCGAGGAGTTCGGGATCACGCTGTATCCGATGGGCCACGCCGACCAGGGGATCGTCCACGTCATCGGTCCCGAGCAGGGCATCACCCAGCCGGGCATGACGATCGTGTGCGGCGACAGCCACACCTCGACACACGGCGCCTTCGGCGCGCTGGCCTTCGGCATCGGCACCAGCGAGGTCGAGCACGTGCTCGCCACCCAGACGCTCCCCCAGCCGCGTCCGGGCACCATGGCCGTTCGGGTAGATGGCTCGCTGCCTGCCGGCGTCGTCGCCAAGGACGTCATCCTCGGCATCATCGGCCGGATCGGCACCGGGGGCGGCATCGGCCACATCATCGAGTACCAGGGGTCGGCCATCCGCTCGCTGTCGATGGAAGGACGGATGACGGTGTGCAACATGAGCATCGAGGCCGGCGCCCGGGCCGGGATGATCGCCCCAGACGACACGACCTTCACCTACCTCGAGGGGCGGCGCCACGCGCCCACGGGGCACGCCTGGGAGTCCGCCCTCGACGACTGGCGCAGCCTGGCCAGCGACCCCGGAGCCCACTTCGATCGCGTGGTGGACATCGACGCTGCCGCACTGATGCCCCACGTGTCGTGGGGGACCAACCCCGCCCAGGTCGCAGCCATCGACGGAGCCGTGCCCGAGCCGGAG
>DASXYV010000006.1:0-6593 GCA_036502305.1 Acidimicrobiales bacterium | reverse complement strand
CGGCACCACCGACCTCATCCTCGGCAGCGAGCAGCTCGCCCTCCAGATCCACGAGTCGGTGGGCCACGCCATCGAGCTGGATCGGATCCTCGGCTGGGAGGCGGCCTTCGCCGGCACGTCCTTCCTCGACCTCACCCAGCTGGGACGCCTCCGCTACGGCTCGGAGCTCATGAACATCACCGCCGACGCGACCCTGCCGGGCGCCCTGGGATCGTTCGGCTACGACGACGAGGGCACTCCCGCCCAGCGGGTCGACATCGTCCGGGACGGGGTCTGGGTCGGGGTGCTGTCCGGCCGGGACTCGGCCGGCCTGGCGGGGGTCCCGGCGGGCGGGATGGTGCGGGCCGACGGCTTCAACCGCCTGCCGATGGTGCGCATGACCAACATCGGGCTGCTGCCCGGCGAGTCCTCCCTCGAGGAGATGATCGCCGAGACCGAGGACGGCATCTTCATGGACACCAACCGGTCCTGGTCGATCGACGACCAGCGGCTCAACTTCCAGTTCGGCTGCGAGATCGGGTGGGAGATCAAGGGCGGGAGGCGGCGCCGGATGCTGCGCAACCCGACGTACACGGGCATCACGCCGGAGTTCTGGGGATCGCTGGACCGGCTCGGCGGCCCGGGCGAGTGGGCATTCTGGGGAACCCCCAACTGCGGCAAGGGCCAGCCGAGCCAGGTGGGCCACACCGGTCATCCGGCGGTGCCGGCCCGGTTTCGTGGCGTGCGGGTGGGGGTGGCGGGTTGAGCGCCGAGCTCGGCTCCTCAACGGCGGACGGAGAGCTGGGCGTCTGCGACCGGGTGCTCGAGATCGTCGGCGCCACCGCCGAGGCCCAGGTGCGGGTGGCGACGGGGCGACGGTCGCTCACCCGCTTCGCCAACTCGCTGATCCATCAGAACGTCGCCGAGGAGAAGTCCGCCGTCACCCTCACCCTGGTCGCCGACGGCCGGCTGGCGCGGGCGAGCACCAACCGGGTGGACGACGATGCCCTGCGGGCGCTGGTGGAGCGGACCCGGGAGGCGGCCAGCCTCCGCCCACCCGATCCGGACTGGCCCGGTCTGGCCCCGCCGGCGCCGGGGCCCCCCGTGGACCACTACGACCGGCCGACCGACGAGGCCTCGCCCCGGCAGCGAGCCGAGGTCGTGGGCGCCTTCCTCGACACTGGCGGGGGAGCCGCCATGGTGGGGGCGGGGTACTGCCAGACGACGAGCGAGGTGGCCGGCTTCGCAAACAGCGAGGGTCAGCGGCTCACCGGCCGGTCCACGCAGGCCACGATCGACGGCATCCTCCGGCAGGGCTCCGCCGACGGAGCAGGCTTCCAGACGGCGGTCGACCTGGCGTCGCTGGATGGTGCCAGGGCGGGCAAGGACGCGGCTGCGAGAGCGACGCTGGGTGCGGAGGCGATCGAGCTGCCACCGGGTCGCTACGAGGTGGTCCTGGAGCCCGCCTGTGTGGCTGACATCTGCCAGTTTCTGGCCGGCTACGGCTTCAACGCCAAGATGCACGCTGACGGGCGGTCGTTCGTGCACCTCGGCGAGGTACAGCTCGATCCGGCCGTGAGCCTCTGGGACGACGCAACCGACGACCGCTCCGTGGGCCTCGGCTTCGACGCCGAAGGCACCCCCAAGCGCCGGGTCCCCATGGTGGAGGCGGGAGTGTCGGTGGGCCTGGTCCACGACCGACGCACGGCGGCCAAGGCGGGGACGAGCTCGACCGGCCACGCCATCGGGGGCGGAGAGCGGTTCGGCGCCTATCCGTCCAACGTCTTCCTCGGGGCCGCCGGCGACGTCCGCTCAGGTGGCGCGCCGGCGAGCGGGGGCACCCTGGACGAGGTCGTCGGGGCGGTGACGAGGGGGCTGCTGGTGACCGACTTCTGGTACACCCGCATCCTCGACCCCAAGACCCAGGTCGTGACCGGCCTCACCCGCAACGGGCTCTTCCTCGTCGAGGACGGACAGGTGTCCCGGGGGGTGCGCAACCTCCGCTTCACCCAGTCGTATGCCGGCGCCGTGGCGCCTGGCCACGTCAAGGCGGTCGCTCCTGACGCCCGCCTCGTCAACAGCAGCGCCTTCGTGCCCAGCCTGCACCTCGCCTCGTGGAACTTCACCGGAGGCGCCAAGGGCTGAGGCGCGCAATCGCGGCGAAGGTGCCGGCGGACCGGTACCGTCCAAACTGTGGCGATCCCCGACGAGGCCGTGGCGCAGGTGCGGGCGGCGACCGACCTCGTGGCCCTGGCGGGCGAGCATGTCGCCCTGCGGCGCCAGGGCCGGCGCTGGGTCGGGCTGTGCCCGTTCCATTCCGAGCGGACGCCATCGTTCACGGTGAACGCGGAGGAGGGCCTCTACTACTGCTTCGGGTGCCAGGCGGCCGGTGACGCGATCACCTTCGTCCGCGCTGTCGAGCACCTCGACTTCGTCGAGGCCGTCGAGCGTCTGGCCGAGCGGACCGGCATCCCGATCCGGCACGAGGACGCCGGCGGCGGACGGGAGCGCAAGCAACGTGATCGCCTGCTGGCTGCGATGGGCTCAGCCGTGGAGTGGTACCACGAGCGGTTGCTTCACCACCCCGACGGCGGCCGGGCCCGGGACTACCTGCGCTCGCGTGGCTACGACGCGGAGATGGTGCGGGCCTTCTCGCTGGGGTGGGCTCCTGACGACTGGGATGCATTGGCTCGGGCGCTCGAGGTGCCGGGGGAGGTGCTGGCCGACGCGGGACTGGGCTTCGTCAACCGCCTGGGACGCCAGCAGGACGCCTTTCGGGCCAGGGTGCTGTTCCCGATCTTCGACACCGGCGGTCGCCCCGTCGCCTTCGGCGGACGGGTCCTTCCGGCTCGCGACACCAGCGGCGGCACCGAAGGTCCCAAGTACAAGAACTCGCCCGAGACGCCGATCTACTCGAAGCGACGCACCCTGTACGGGCTCAACTGGGCCAAGGGCGAGATCGTCCAGTCCGGAGATGCGATCGTCTGCGAGGGCTACACCGACGTGATCGCTTTGTTCGGGATCGGCCTTCGCCGCGCCGTCGCCACCTGCGGTACCGCGCTCGGTGAAGACCACTTCCAGATCCTGCGTCGCTTCGCCCGGCGCGTGGTCTTGGCCTACGACGCTGACACGGCGGGGCAGACCGCCGCCGACCGGGTGTACGAGTGGGAGCGGCGCCACGAGCTCGATGTGGCGGTGGCCGACCTGCCGGCGGGCACGGATCCGGCCGAGATGGCCAGGAACGATCCGGAAGCCTTGCGGGCCGCAATCGCCGACGCCAAACCGTTTCTGGCCTTTCGGCTGGAACGGGCGCTGTCGGAGGCCGATCTGCGCAGTGCGGAGGGTCGGGCCAAGGCTGCCGAGGCGGCCCTCATCGTGGTGGCGGAGCATCCGAGCGATCTCGTGCGCGACCAGTACGTGATGAGCGTGGCCGACCGCTGTCGCATTGACGCGGATCACTTGCGCTCGCGACTTCACGAGCTCCGGCGTGATCGGACGCGTGTCACGACGGCGACCCGACGAGGGGTCCGGCCGGGGACGCAGCAGCCGGTTGGTCGCGCTGGCGGTGACGACACGGATGACGCGCGTCGCGAGGGCGCGTCGCGCTCACCCGAGACTGATCGCCAACCGCGCCGACCTCCGGTCCCGGATCACGACGGACCGGGAATCGAGGCGTTGCGTCTGGCCGTTCACCGCCCGGAGGAGGTCGCCGACCGTCTCGAGGCTTCGCTCTTTTCGAACGAGGTCCAGCGCGCGGGATTCGAGGCCCTGGCCTCGTCGGCCACGTTGCACGAGGCGATCGACCGGGCCGAGCCGGCCGCGGCGGCGCTTCTGGAACGCCTCGCCGTCGAGGACACCGATGCCAACGCCGACGAGGTGGTGACGCGGCTGGTGGAGCTGGCCGCCTTGCGCGCGCTGGCCGATCTCGAGTCCCAAGCCCGCGCATCAGAGGCGCGCTTTCTCGAGCTTGCGCCGCTCACCACGTGGCTCCGTCTCAAGATCGAGGAGTTGCGCCAATCCGCGACCGCCGTCGAGACCGTGAACGGGTTGCTACCCTGGCTTGTGGAATCGGTGCGGGAGGACGCGTGAGCGAAGCGCTACCGGCACTGTCCACATCGGACGGTTTGCCAGAGGGGGGGCTATCCCGGCTCCTGGAGCGGGGTAGAGCTCGTGGCGTCCTGACACAGGATGAGCTGATGACGGTGGTGGAGAGCGTCGAGCTCAGCGCCCCCCTGATCGATGCGCTCATCAGCAGGGTCAAGGCCGAGGGGATCAGGTACGTCGATGACCACGACGACCACAACGGTCTGGACGGCGACATCAGCGCGAACGGGCGGACCGGGGTAGCGACGCCCCCCAAAGGGGGGGTCGTTCCTCGCGCTCCGTCACACGGTCGTCTGAGTCCGAGCGAGGCGTCCAGCCGCCAAGGTGTCGCCGAGGCGGTGCCCGATCGTGCGCCGGCGCCTCCGCCGGTTGACCTCTCGGGAGATGCAGGCGCGGCGATCGATCCCGTGCGCACGTATCTCCGAGAGATAGGGAAGGTGCCGCTGCTCACGGCCGAGCTCGAGGTCGTGCTCGCTCGTCGGATCGAGAGGGGCCTCGCCGCCGGCGGGCGCATCGCCGAGCTCGAGGAGCGCCACGGACCCGACGGCGTGCCGCGCGAGACGCTGCGAAAGCAGCGGCGCCTGGTCGCCAGCGGGCTGGAGGCCAAGGACCTCTTGGTCGAGGCCAACCTTCGTCTCGTGGTGTCGATCGCCAAGCGGTACCGCAACCGGGGCATGGCATTCCTGGACCTGATCCAGGAGGGCAATCTGGGCCTCATGCGGGCGGTCGAGAAGTTCGACTACACGAGGGGCTTCAAGTTCTCGACCTACGCCACGTGGTGGATCCGACAGGCGATCACCAGAGCCATCGCCGATCAGGCTCGTACCATCCGTATCCCGGTCCACATGGTCGAGACGATCAACAAGGTGGCGCGAGCTCAGCGCCAGTTGCTCCAGGAGCTCGGTCGAGAGCCGAGCATCGACGAGCTGGCGTTCCGTCTCGAGCTGGCCGTGGAGCGGGTCCGCGACATCCAGCGCATCAACCAGGACACCGTGTCGCTCGAACAGCCGATGGGAGACGAGGAGGATTTCAGCCTCTCGGATGTCATCGAGGACCAGGGCGCCGTGGTGCCACCCGACGCGGCCACGAGGGTGCTGCTCAACGAGGCGGTGAAGAAGGCCCTCTCGGAGCTGAGCCCTCGCGAGCAGGACATCGTCCGCCTCCGTTTCGGGCTGGAGGACGGTCACATTCGCACGCTGGAAGAGGTGGGCCGGGCGTTCGGGGTCACGCGGGAGCGGATTCGCCAGATCGAGGCCAAGACGCTCGCCAAGCTGCGCCACCCCATGCGGAGCCAGCCGCTCCGCGACTATCTCGACGCCGAGTAGCGATCCTCAGATTGGCGTCTCGGTGGCCTTCGAGGTCGCCCCGTCCGGCGACTTGGTCCCGACGACGTCGCGTGCTCGCTCTCTGCCGAGGTCGACGACCGCCCGTGCCTTGCCCGCCGCCCCTTCGAGGGCGTTCGAGCCTTGGGCCTGGCGCAGCAGCCGGTTGATCTGCTCGTAGCGTTCACGGCCCGCCATGGCCCCGAGGTAGTAACCGAGGGCAAAGCCGGCGATGAACCCAATGCGTAGTCTCATGCTTCGTTCATACTCCTTGGGAGAGGGCCTCGGGCCCGGACCCAAGCGTATCGTGGCTGCTCGGGGCCATCGTGGGGCAAACTGGAGCGCTGCTATGGTCGAGTTGTTCCGGGGTAGCTCAATCGGCAGAGCGGGTGGCTGTTAACCACTAGGTTGCGAGTTCGAGTCTCGCCCCCGGAGCTCGTCGCGTCGCAGCCAGTCGGGCCGGTAGCTCAGTGGTCAGAGCAGAGGACTCATAATCCTTAGGTCGCAGGTTCGATCCCTGCCCGGCCCACTCAACCGTGTGGAACGCGGATGCAGGTGGCGAGGATGGCTCTCGTCGCCGTCGTCCTGGTTCATGGCGCGAATGGCGTCGGGGCCACCACACCTCTACTCGCTACCCACACGGCAGAAAGCGGGGAACAGCGGCGGCCTCGCCACTCTTCAGTGCCCATTCGGTCGCAGTGCGGGACTTGCTGACTCCATTCAATTGTTCTCGGTGGCACCGTCGAGCTCGGTCATCAGCTCCCGGACTCGCCTTTCGATCTCGTCGCGAATGGGTCGGATCTCCTCGACGCTCTTGCCCGCTGGGTCGGGTAGGTCCCAGTCGAGGTACCGCTTGCCCAGGTAGACCGGACAGGCGTCGCCGCATCCCATGGTGACGAGGACATCGGCCGCTTCGGCAACCTCGTCGGTGAGGGGCTTGGGGAGCTCCTTGGACACGTCGAGGCCGATCTCTTCCATCGCCGCCACCACGGCCTTGTTGATCTCCGACGCCGGCTCACTTCCCGCCGAGGTGACCCGCACCCGTCCTCGAGCGTGGTCGTCGAGCAGGGCAGCCGCCATCTGTGAGCGTCCCGCGTTGTGGACGCAGAGGAAGAGAACCGCTGGGATATCGGGCATCGTCAAGATCTCCTGGTCACTGAAGGAAGGGCGTTGTCTGGTCGGGGGCCG
>DASXYV010000005.1:0-5278 GCA_036502305.1 Acidimicrobiales bacterium | reverse complement strand
GGCGTTCACCTGCTTGAGGCGGTCGGGGTTGTCGTGCAGCGTCGACGCCCCGTCGGGGCCGATGGTCGAGAGCATCAGGAAGGTGCTCATGGGCGAGCACCCTAACTCAGGCGGCTCACGTTCTCGCGCTCGTCGGCGTCGACGTCGGTCTCCAGGAAGGCGTCGAGCATCTCCCGGGCCACCTCCGGCGAGGTGAGCCGAAGCCCGAACGCGAGCACGTTGGCGTCGTTCCACCGCCTCGCCCCCCGGGCCGTCTCGGCGTCGGTGCAGAGGGCCGCCCGCACGCCCGGCACCTTGTTGGCCGCCATGGACACGCCGGTGCCCGTCCAGCAGCAGACCACACCCCGCTCAGCACGACCAGAGGCCACCGCCTCTCCCACGAGACGGCCGACGTCCGGCCAGGGCTCGGCCTGAGCCACGTCCGTCACTTGGTGGCCATGGCGCTCGAGCTCGGCCACGACGGCAGCCGTGAGCATGCTCGACTCGTCGGTGCCGAAGGCGATGCGCATCAACCAGAGACGCTACCGGGTGGGGGCCGTCTTGCTGACGGCTTCGCCGCGCCCGCGAGGAGCCCCACCCCGTAGCCGGCCGCGCGCCCCTAGCCTGGCCCCATGGGCCGGCGTCGGGTCGCCATCGTTCCTCACACGCACTGGGACCGTGAGTGGACCCAGCCGTTCGAGGTCGTTCGCCTGGACCTGGTCGACCTGCTCGACGACCTGATCGCCCTGCTGGAGAGCGACGACTCGTTCACCGCCTTCCTGCTCGACGGTCAGACGGCGCCCATCGACGACTACCTGGAGGTGAGACCGGACGCCGAAGCGCGCATCCGCCAGCTCGTCACCTCGGGACGGCTGGAGATCGGGCCGTGGTACCTGCCGATGGACGAGTTCCTCGTCTCGGGCGAGACAATCGTGCGCAACCTGCAGCTCGGCCTCGAGCGCGCCGCCCGCTTCGGCGGCGTCATGCCCGTCGGCTACCTGGCCGACAACTTCGGCCACATCGCCCAGATGCCGCAGCTCCTGAGCCAAGCCGGGTTCGGGCACGCCGTCGTGTGGCGGGGCGTGCCGGTGACGATCGACCGGACCGCCTTCTGGTGGTCTGCCCCCGACGGCTCGACGGTGCGGGCCGAGTATCTCGCCCGCGGCTACGGCAACGGGGCGGCGCTACCCGACGACCCGTCGGCGTTGACTCGACGGCTGGTTGCCCACGAGGCCGAGCTTGGGAAGCTCGTCGACGACGGGATCCTGCTCATGAACGGTACGGACCGGGCGCGGCCGCAGCCCGGGCTGGGCGCGCTGGTGGCGGCGACCAACTCCGACCAGGAGCACTTCGAGCTGCGCGTGACCTCCCTCGGCGCCGAGCTGGCCCGCCGGCCGACCGAGGAGCTGCCGCACTGGTCGGGCGAGCTGCGGTCGGGCCAGCGGGCCCACGTGCTGAGGGGCGTGGCCTCGACACGCGTCGACGTGAAGCAGGCCGCGGCGAGGGCCGAGCGAGCGTTGGAGCGGATCGCCGAGCCCCTGTGCGCGCTGTTCCTCCCCGCGTCGCGCTGGCCCCGGGCGCTGCTCGGCGCGGCCTGGTTGCAGCTGGTGCGCAACTCCGCCCACGACTCGATCTCGGCGTGCTCGGTCGACGAGGTCACTGCCGCCGTGCTGCAGCGCTTCACCGGGGCCACCGCAGCGGCCGAGGGCTTGAGCGCGCGGGCCCTGGCCGCGCTGGGCTCGTCAATGGCCGACCCCGGCCCGGTGGTGGTCAACACCGCGGCCCGGAGCCGGGGCGGCATGATCGAGCTGGTCCTGCCCGGCGACGAGCAGGTCGAGGGCGCCCAGGTGCTGGACGCGTGGCCCGCCCTCGGTCGCCACGACACGCTGAGCGTGGACGAGGTGCGCGCCCTCCTCGGTCGCATACGGGGCCAGGAGCTCGGTGACGGCACCTTCGTGAACGAGGCCGAGATCGCGCACGGCGCCAGTGGCATCGAGGTGTGGCTCCACACCGACACGCGCCTGATCCCGAACCCGTCGGTGGAGCAGGTGAAGCGGGAGCTCTATGCCAGCGTCGGCGCCCGGCCCGACGCCGCCGTCCGGGTGCACCTCGACCGGCGGCCGAGCCAGCGGGTGCTCGCCCGAGCCGAGGCGGTGCCCGGCCTCGGGTGGGCGCGCTGGGCCCCGGCGCCGCTCCAGGACCCCGTCCAGGTGACTGCTGACGCCTCGATGAGCAACGGCTTGGTCACCGTGGCCATCGATCGCGCAGAAGGTACCTTCGCGCTCGACGGGTCCGCCGGCCTGGACCGGCTGGTGGACGAAGGCGACCAGGGCGACACCTACACCTGGTCGCCGCCAGCCCACGACACCATCGTCGACCAGCCCGACGCCGTGTCCGTCGAGGTGGCCGAGCAGGGACCAGTCCGCGGCCGGCTGGTCGTCCGGCGGACCTTCGTCTGGCCCGAGCGGGTTGACGACGACCGCAGCACCCGGGTGGGCGAGAGGTCGGTGGTCGTCACGACAACCATCGAGCTGCGAGCGGGCGAGCGACTGGCGCGGGTGACGACCAATTTCGACAACCCGTGTCGTGACCATCGGCTGCGGGCACTGTTCCGCCTTCCTTTGCCGGCGTCGACCTCCCGGGCCGAGTGCGCGTTCGGGATCGTGGAGCGGGGCCTCGACACCGAAGGGGGGACCGACGAGCTCGCGGTGCCCACGTTTCCGTCACGACGCTTCGTCACCGCCGATGGCCTCACCGTCGTGCACGAGGGTCTGCTCGAGTACGAGCTGGTCGACATCGACGATGGGCACGCCCGGACTCTGGCCCTCACCCTCCTGCGGGCGACCGGCGTGCTGTCCCGGCCGACGACCAGCCACCGGCGGTCGCCAGCGGGGCCGCCCCTTCCGGTCGAGGGCGCGCAGATGCTCGGTCCGGTCGAGTGCCGGTACGCCGTGTGCGTCGGCCCCGTCGATCCGTACGCCGTGGCCGACGAAGCGTTCCTGCCGCTGCTCGCCACGACGGCACCCGGCGGCGGCGACCGGACGCCGAGCGGGCAGGGCCTGGCCGTGGACGGGGCCGAGGTCTCAGCTGTCCGTCGGGACGACGGGGCGGTGGAGGTCCGTGTCTTCAATCCCACCGACGCCCCGACGTCGGTCTCCCTGGGTGGACGATCGGGCCGACTGATCGATCTCGCCGGGCGGCCGGTCGGCGCCTTCGAGGGCGGCTTCGAGCTCGGCCCGCAGCGCGTGGCGACCGCGCGCCTGGCGGACCGCTGACGGCCGACGACTCACGAATGGGGCCCTACTCCTCCCGTTCCTCGCGATCCCGCCGTTCCTCCCGCCGGTCGGTCGCCCGTTCCCGGAGCTCGCTCGCCCGGGCCCGCAGCTCGGCGGCGGCGGGCAGCACGCCCGGAAGGCCGCGCCGACGGCTCCAGGACCAGCGGCCATCGGACGGCGGCTCCTGTCCCGCCCAGTGCAGCGCCCACAGCTGCACCCGCCCCACGTCCTTCAGGGTGCGGGGCCGGAGGGGCCTGAAGGCGAGCTCCTGGTCGCCGTCCAGCCCGGCGTGCACGTCGTCGGACACCAGCACCGTGCCCGGGATGGCGATCTTGACGATGCGGCTGGCCAGGTTGACGACCGGCCCGTAGTAGTCACCCTCCATGGCCAGCACCGATCCGCAGGCGAGGCCGACCCGCACGTCCGACAGCAACTCGTCGTCGGCGTACGCGTCGGCCAGGCGCAATGCGATCCTCGCGCCCTCGGCGGCATCGCGCACCACGAACATGACCTCGTCGCCGATCACCTTGACCACCTGTCCCCCGAGCGCGCTGACGGTGTCGAAGGCCAGGGCCTCGAACCGGCTCACGACCTCGGCGAGCGCCTCGTCGCTCAGCTCCTGGGAGAGCAGCGTGAAGCCCACCAGGTCGGCGAACCCGACCGTGGCCTCGATGGTCCCCCCACTGACCTCGCCCCTGCTGAACGCCAGCATCGCCCGCCGGAACGCGGCATGGAGGTGCCGGCGCCAGGCGTACTCGAGCAGCCGCCCCATGCTTGGCAGGATGACATCGAGGCTGCGGAGGAACAGATCCGCCATCTCGTCGGAGTCGAGATCGCGGTCCGTCAGCGGCGAGGCCGCGACCTCGGCCTCGGCAACGCGCGCCATCGACAGTCCGATGACTCTCGTCATCTGCAGCGCCACCTCGACGTCGGCCAGTCCCTCCTGGAGGAAGCGCTCGGCGATGGCGAGGGCCTCGACATCGGCGTCGGTGAAGTGACGCTCGTCGTCGGTCACGTCGGTGAAGCCGAGCGCCCGCCAGAAGCGCGCCGTCAGCTCCAACGGCATGCCCGAGCGCTCGGCCACCTCCGTCGCGGTGTAGAGCGGCGTCCCGGCCACGAGGAGCCGGTCGACGGTGAGGAGATACAGATTGCCCTCGCCCGCCGCCCGGTCGATCTCGTCGTCGCTGACCCCGAGCGACTCGAGGAGCGAGCGCAGGTGGTCCTCCAGGCCCGTCTCCTTGTCGCTCACCGCGGCCACCCGCCCGAGCGCGCCAGCGCACCGGCCGCCAGCTCGGCCTCCCCTCGCAGCTCGACCGACGACCAGGTGGGATCGAGGCCGGGGGCGGTGAGGCGAACGGCTCCCGTTCCGGGGTGGGGCTGGAGCTCCCACCGCAGCACAGCCCGGCCGGCCTCCCACCCCAGCCGGAACGAGAGCGACCCTCGGTGCGTGGGCGCCCGGTGCACCGCGAGGGGACGGCCGCTCCACTCCTCGGGCAGCATCGTGCACAACGCCAAGCCGTCGTCGGTCTCCCGCACCAGGAGCTCCCGCACGAAGGAGAGGAAGTCGGCGGTCGCCCACCCGTGGTGACCGTCGCCCATGCACCCGTCCCCGAGCTGCGGGTGAATGGCCTCGGGCCAGGTGAACGTGGAGCTGGCCGCGCCCACCAGCCACTCGAGGCGGTCGAGGGCCCGCCCGTCACCCGCGGCCAGCTCGACGAAGGCCAGCTGGAGGGTCAGGTAGGTACCGAGACCGGTGTGGCTGATGCCGTGGAAGAAGGCGGAGCCGATGAGAAAGCGCTCGCGCACAGCGTCCACTGTCGCCGCCATGCCCGGGTCGAGCGGCGGGATCAGCCCGAGCGGATGACATGCCACCAGCGAACCGATGATGCCGGGGTCGACCCGGCGGTGCGGCCCCGCCGGTATCACCAAAGTGCCCAGGTGCCGGGAGGTCTGCTCCATCGACGCCCAGAGGTCGGCTCGCATCGCTGCCGCCCACTCGTCAGCGCGCGTCGCAGCCACCTCGT
>DASXYV010000004.1:0-1573 GCA_036502305.1 Acidimicrobiales bacterium | reverse complement strand
GGCCACGAGCCCCTCGAGCCCGCGGGCCCGGGTCGCGTCGAGCAGCGCAGCCCCGTCCCCGACGTGGTAGCTCGGCGTCTGCCACGACGGACCGTTGAGTGACAGGTCCTCGAGCAGGCGACGGCGCTCGGTGTACGGCAGAGCGAGCGTCTGATGGCCGTCGAGATACAGCACGTCGAAGAGCATGTAGACGACGGGGACCTCACGGGCAACGCGCCGCAGCGCCGAGCCCTCGGCCACGTTCATGCGCCGTTGGAGCAGCCCGAAGTTGGGTCGGCCCTCCTCGTCGAGGGCCACGACCTCGCCGTCGAGGACGACCTCGTGCGACGAGACGACGTCGGCGAGGCCTCGGAGCTCTGCGTAGCGTGCCGTTGCGTCCAGCATCCGCCGACCTTGCAGCTTGACCGTGCCGCCGGCAACGAAGGCGATCATCCGCACGCCGTCCCACTTGATCTCGTAGCCCCAGCGCCCGTCGTCTCTCGGCAGGACCTCGGACGAGGTGGCCAGCATCGGCGCCAGCTGCTCGGGCATCGGCTCGCGCTCGGGGTCCTGTGGAGGATCCATCCGGTGGATCATCCAGCGGTCCTCTCCCGTCCGGAACAGCGCGTAGCGCCCGTTCACGCGCTGCCCGTGCAGGGTGACGATCACCTCGCGGCCGTCCCACTTGTGCAAGTCGTAGGTGCCGCGGTCCCAGATCATCATGGTGCCGGCGCCGTAGCTTCCGCTGGGGATGTCTCCCGTGAAGTCGAGATACGAGAGCGGATGGTCCTCGGTCGGTACGGCCAGGTGGTTCACCTTCGGGTCCGGGGGCACGCCCTTGGGGAGCGCCCACGACGCGAGGACACCGTCGCGCTCGAGCCGCAGGTCCCAGTGGAGCCGCCGGGCGTGGTGCTCCTGGACCACGAAGCGCGGTGCCTCCCTGGCCCCGTCGTCCCGATGCTCGGGAGCTGGGCCCTCAGGAGCCGGCCCTTCGGGAGCCGGCCCTTGGGGAGCCGGGCGGCCCTCGGCATCGGGCTCGGGCGTGGCCGAGAAGTCCCGCTTGGCCTTGTAGCTGTCGAGCTTGTCGCCCATCTGCGTCTCCACGTGGCCCGTCGCCTGCCATCATGCCCTCGATGGCATCCGCGTCAGCCAACATCGAAGTCGAGCTCGAGGGCCGCCGGCTCAAGCTCTCGAACCTGGACAAGGTCCTCTACCCCGAGTCGGGGTTCACGAAAGGCCAGGTGATCGACTACTACGTGCGCGTCTCCTCGACCCTGCTGCCCCATCTCCGCCGCCGACCCCTCACCTTGAAGCGCTACCCCAACGGAGTGGACGCCGGGTTCTTCTACGAGAAGCAGTGCCCCTCGCACCGGCCCGATTGGGTCCAGACGGTCGAGATCCCGAGCGAGCGCACCAAGGGAAAGACCGTCAACTACTGCACCGCGGACGACCTGCCCACCCTGGCGTGGCTCGCCAACCTCGCCGCCATCGAGCTCCACCCGCTCCTGGCCCGGGCCGACGGCGAGGACGATCGCTCGTCGCGCGAGGCCGTGAACCGCCCCACCATGGTCGCCTTCGACCTCGACCCGGGACC
>DASXYV010000003.1:0-4418 GCA_036502305.1 Acidimicrobiales bacterium | reverse complement strand
GAGCCCCTCGGCGTCACCCAGCACCGACTGGCACTCGCCATCGGGGTTCCTCCGCGCCGCATCAACGAGATCGTCCACGGCAAGAGACGTATCAGCGCCGACACTGCACTCCGACTCGCACGGTACTTCGGGACCAGCGAGCGGTTTTGGCTGAACCTCCAGAGTCGCTACGACATCGAGAGCGAGCGTGACCGTCTGGCGCTTACGCTCGAGGAGATCCAGCCTCTTGCGACGGCATGACGGCTCGCAACGTTCCCGCAGGCGTCCAGCCCCAGGCGCCGAGCCACCCTTCGCCTGGCTGTCCCGACTACCGATCCATGCCAGTCGCCAGGACCGAGGCGGTGGCAGCCCGGCTTCATGCAGGCGACCGTCGGCGCCGACCGGCAGTGCAATGGACCCAGCCCGAGACCTGACCCAGCCGTCATCGCGCGTTTATCGCGCGTCCGACGCCGTTCACGGCTGTTCAGGCCAGACCACGAACCCCCTCTGACCAGCCAAAACAGTCCATGGCCGTCCACCCTGGTACGCCCCGGTCAGCTTCCCAAGCTGAGAACGAGGGTTCGATTCCCTTCGCCCGCTCCCAGCCGCCCATGCAGACCGGGAGCGCGCCGACGACGAGCTCGTTCTGGCGTACCGCCGTGCACGGGGTGGCGCCATCCCCAGGTGCGCCGGCCGGGCCTACAACGATCAGACCACGCCACCTGGCCCGTGGTACGGCGATGGCAGCCACGAGAGGGCCAGGTAGCGCGGTCTGAGGCCAAAGAGTGAGCGCGCCGGGACGATCGCGCAATGGTCTTCCGGGACTATTTGTGGCGACCGAGAGGCCTATATCGTCCCTAGTCCTTCGGTCAGGAGAAGAGCCCTTCGCGGGCCAGCCGGGCCAGCGCATCCGAGCGGTCCCGAGCGTGCAGCCGTCGATAGGCCGACCGGACATGCGCCCTGACCTCGGTGGTACTCATGCCCAGCTGGTGACTGACCGCGGCGGCCGGTTCCCCCCGGGCCAGCAGCTCGAGGACCTGGCTCTCCTTCTCGGTCAGCCCCAGGTGCGCGCCCGGCCACCGAGGTGACAGGGCCTCGTCCGGGACGAGCCGAGGGCCGCCGGCCAAGGCCGGGTCCACCGCGATGGCGCCCCGGCTCACCTCCCCCAACGCGTCGACAAGGTCCGACCCGGCAATGGTGTCGAGCAGGAAGCCGGCGGCGCCCCGTTGGAGCGTCGGCCATGTGAACCGGGCCTCGTCCCGACGAGCCAGCACGACGACCCGACTCTCGTCCAGCGCGGTCGCCAGATGACCGACCTGGTCGAGCCCGTCGGGCGCATCGAGGCGGGTGTCGAACAGCACGACCTGGGCCTCCGAGCGCGACGCCTCCGCCAGGGCGGTATCGACCCCGCCGACCTCGCCCACGACCTTTATCCGCGGCCTGAAGGGGCGTAGCACGGCAGCCATTCCGGCGCGGGCGATCGGCTGGCTGCTGACGATCAACACCCTCAGGCTTGGCTCGGCGCTGAGGCTCATGGCGACCCTTCGGTCCTGGCGCTGAGAGCGTCATCAGACCAGGGCAGCCGGCGCGCCCTCTGCCGCTGCTCGCAGGCTACCGCCGTGACCGGGCGCCTGCTCGGCGGGTGGGGAGATCCGGGGCAGAGGGCGCAACGCGAAGGAGCCGCCCCTTTTCGCCTCAACCAGTGCTCACGGTGGTTGCGCCGAAGCGCCGCTTCTCCCTGTCGAGGTCGAGGGGGGCGACCCGGACGGTCCGGTCGCGCTCGTCGAGCAGGTCCGACGGCACCGCCCACATGACCTCGAACTCGAGGCCGTCAGGGTCGCGGGCGTAGAGGCTCTTGCTCACGCCGTGGTCGCTGGCGCCGACCAGCGCGCCTCGCTCGGTCAGGACGCTCCGCAGACGGTCGAGCTCGTCGAGGGTTTCCACCTGCCAGGCGAGGTGGTACAGCCCGACCGTCTCCCTGCCGGCTAGGGACGCACCAACGTCGTCTCCGACGCTGAACAACCCGAGGTCGTGGTCGTTGTCCGAGCCCGGTGACCCGAGGAAGATCGCTCTGCCGTCTCCCATGGCGTGGCGGACCTCCATTCCGAGGGTCTCGGTATAGAACGCTGCGCTGCGCCGGGCGTCTCGGACGTAGAGCACGGCGTGGTTCAAACGGGTGATCGGCATCTTGTCTCCACCTCCGGGTCCTGCTCGTCATCAGAGCCCCGCACAGGCAGCAGCACCAGCGCGCCCTCGATCATTCCATGACTCGCTCCGGTCCTATCGACGCCCTCCCGGCGGGTCGTCCCCCGACAGGTGGGCCAGCTGGCGCTGGAGCTCGTCCAGGCGGGCCTGAAGGAGGGCCACCTCGGCCGCCACCACGGTGAGCGACGGCTCGCCCGCCTCGGTGAGGGCCGTTGCATCACCGGAGCCGCGATCAGCGGCCGCGGGTGCTCGCTCCGTCAGCCCCTGCGATGCATCGGGCTCGCAGTCGCTGGCGACGCTGACGGCGCCACCGAGACGCTCGGCGAAGGCGTGGAACGTCAGCGCCGCCGACCATCCCGCACAGCCGGCACAGGTGGGTTCGAGCTGTCTCCAGCCGGACAGGCCCGTCCCGCTGTCCACCAGCATCGTCGCCGGCCGGCCGCACCGGCACCGACCGACGCGGACACCCCGCACCCGCTGCCGGCCATAGCGCAGACCGTCCTGGTAGCGGATGAAGCTCCCGGTCACCGCCACCTCGAGCAGGACCGTCGGTCGGTACCTGGTCTCGCACGCCATGGCGCGAGCTGGCGCGAGCGAGTTGAAGCAGTAGAACCCGCAGCTACAGGTGCGCTTCGGCGGCGCATGACGACGGCTCCACATGCAGGCGGCCTCGGCCACGGAACCGTAGACGTACTGACCCCCGATCGAGAGACCGGCAAACCCGGCCGACCGATCGTCAGCTGACACAAACGGATAGGCGAGCTTGTAGCCCCTCAGCGGACCCGCTGGATGCTCGACGGGGAGCGAGCGGCGGAGCAGCGACCGCATCCCGCTCAAGCAGTGGGAGTGGGCTGATCCTCGGGCGCGGTCCCTGGCGAGTCCTGCTGAGCCACCGGGCTCTCCTCTTCTTGGCGAGCCTCGATCGGATCGTGTGACGCGGTCGAGAGCTCGGCCGGCTCTTCGATGAAGCCCTTCGCCTCCACCTTGCCGAGTCGCATTGTCACCCTCCCTCTCTCGCGGTGCCGATCGCGCACCGGCTGGGCACATCGGGCCGTTGCCGCCCGATGCCACCAAAGGATACGTCGCACGTCGGCAGCCGGCTCGGAAACCGTCGGTCAGCGGCAATTCACCCCTTGTCCTCGAGGGGGCTCGCGCGTAACCTCCGCGGAGAGTTCCGGTGGAGGATCACCGAGTCGTTCCGACAACTCGGCGGCGAGGAGGGGGAGCATCGCACTGAGCGGCTCGGGCGGAGCTTTGTTCCCGGAGTCGTCACCCACCACGGGCATAGATCGACGTTTCTCTGCGTTGCAAGGCGTCCCCGAACGGATGTGCCGACGACAGTGAGGACCATGAACCGCATCGCCAACCCGACAGACAACTACGGACCCGACTTCCTGGGCCATCAGCGCCAGTTGCTCCTCGAGGAGCGGGACCGACAGCAGCACCTCGCCGAGAGGCTGCAGGCCGATGTGGCCGAGCTCACTGCTGAGCGGGGCATGAGCGACACCGACGTCGAGGACGGGTTCGGCGAGGGCGCTGGCATGGTCGTGGACCGCGACCGCGACCAGGCTCTGCACGCCGTAGCCAGGGCCGCCCTGGACGAGATCGAGGCCGCCCTGGCTCGGGTCGAGTCGGGCACCTACGGCCGGTGCACCTCGTGTGGAGAGCAGATCCCCTCGGCGCGGCTCGAGGCCGTGCCCGCGGCGACGGTGTGCGTTGCCTGCAAGGGAGGCACCCTGTCGCGACGCCGGGCGGCGGCGGCGAGGTAGCTCTCTCCCTCGCCGGTCAGGACTTCACTTGGAGCGGCGATACCGGCGGATGAGGGCGTTGGTCGACGTGTCGTGGCCGAGCTCGGGGTCGTCCCCAGCCGTCAACTCGGGCAGGATGCGGTTGGCGAGGACCTTGCCGAGCTCCACCCCCCACTGATCGAACGAGTTGATGTCCCAGATCGTCCCCTGGGTGAACACCTTGTGCTCGTAGAGGGCGACCAGCTCGCCGAGCAGGCGCGGCGTCAGCTTTGGGCCGAGGATGGTGTTGGTCGGGTGGTTGCCCCGGAAGGTGCGGTGGGGGACCTGGGCGGCGGGGACTCCTTCGGCCTCGACCTGTTGCCTTGTCTTGCCGAAGGCGAGGGCCTCGGTCTGGGCGAAGAAGTTGGCCATGAGGAGGTCGTGGTGGCCACCGACGACGTGGTTCGGCTCGCAGAAGCCGATGAAGTCGCAGGGTATGAGCTTCGT
>DASXYV010000002.1:0-2270 GCA_036502305.1 Acidimicrobiales bacterium | reverse complement strand
GTGATCCTCAGCATGGGCAACAGGTCTTCGCAAGGACGTGGACCAGCCAAGTCGGGCAGACAAGGAAAGGGACGGTGGGTCATGCAGACGGCGGTGGCGCTCCCGAGCCAAGATCTTCGACCGGAGCCCACCGAAGGGGCGCCCTCCAGCCTGGCTCCGGTGACGGCCCTGGCCGAGGCGGAGTCGTCCCCTCCCGTCGCCACCTCCCCGGTGGCCTTACCGCCGTGGCCCCCAGCTACTGCCCAGCGGGGCTGCGCCAGGCCCTGCGACGCAATGGCTAGGCCCGGAAGCCTCCCGCTCCCGCGGGGCCAGCTGTGGAGCCGGTGGTCACGGCGCACCGCGGTCCTGGTCCTGCTCGGGCTCGCCGCCCTCGCCGGAGTCAGCCGCAGCGACGACCTCGGTGCCGCCGGCCACCTGCTGGCGCACCCCCACTGGCAGTGGCTGATTGCAGCCCTGACGCTCGAAGCGGCATCGATGGTCGTGTTCGCCCGCATCCAGCAGCGTCTGCTCAGCGCCGGCGACGTCGATATCGGTCTCGGGTCGATGACGGCGATCACCCTCGCTGGCGACGCCTTGGCCCGCACGCTTCCCGGCGGAGTGGCATGGGGCGCCCCCTGGGTCTTCCGCCGGCTAAGGCGGAGGGGCGCCGACCGGCTTCTCGCCGGTTGGGTGGTGCTCGTCGCCGGGGCCCTGGGGAGCTTCGCGCTGTTCCTCGTCGTGGCGGCCGGAGTCGAGATCGCCGGCGACCGGGGACCGCTGGCCGACTTCCGGACGCTGACGGCGGCCCTCGCCGCCATTCCACTCGTGGCTGCGGGAGGGGTCGTGGTGGGGCGCCGCTCCGACCGAGCGCGTTCACTCGGCCAGGCATTGGTCGCGACCGTCGTCACCCACGTCCCTCCCGCTCGCCACCTCGTTCATGCCGTCGTCGGTCTGGCGACGCAGGTCCGTGCGGTCGGTCTCGACCTGCGTGGGTGGATCCGCACGGGTGCACTGGCCGTTCTCAACTGGCTCTGTGACTGCGCCTGCCTCGTGGCGTGTCTGTGGGCAACGGGCGCATCGGTGCCATGGCGGGGCGTGCTCGTCGCCTATGGCCTGGCTCAGGTGGCTTCCTGGATCCCCATCGTCCCCGGAGGCCTCGGGGTCGTTGAAGGCGGCCTCTCGTTCCTCCTCGTCGCCTACGGCATGCCAGCGGACAACGCCTTGGCGGGCGTGCTCCTCTACCGCGTCGTGAGCTTCTGGGCGGTCGTACCGGCGGGATGGGGGACCTGGGGCGTGTTGACCGCCCTCGAGCATCGGAGCGACCGAGGCGACCAGCCCGTCCTCGCCCCGAGCCTGCGCGCGGCCTAAATGATCAACGCGTCCGCGTCGAGCCGGCGCCAAAGGCCAGATCCCGCTCTCCCGCCCTGGAAGGGCAATGCCGTGGGCGGCGTTGCTCCGGCCTCGCCCGGGCCTTTCGGTGCCCGAGCGAGTGCCGGCAACGCTACGACAGGCTTCTAGGTACTTCTGGCGATGTCAGCCGGGTCCGCCCTCCAGACCCCGACATCGCCCCGCTGGAATCCGTTGAAGGTACCGCCGTAGGACGGCAGGACCCTTCGGACAGCAGTGGTTGCGAAGGTGTTGTCTGGCAGGGCCGGAACCTGGGAACCGGTGGCCTGGACGAACGCGCCCCGGAACCTCCCGTCGAACCTGATGTTCAGGCGCGCTGTCGTTCCGCTGACGTCCAGCGGGAAGCCAGCGGGAACCGGCACGACGGCTGCCTGCGGCGCGGGATCGTTGAACCGCTGAAGCTCCCTTACGGCGCCGAGGACCGTCACACCTCTCGCCTCACTCTGGATGCAGAGCGTGCCAGCAAGCTGGTCTCCTGCGTCCGGGCCAGAGTTGACCTGGCCCGAGACAATGTACGGGTCGCCTGCACTACACACTCCCCCGCCGACCATGCCGATGGCGCCTGCCGGGGCCGCGGCCGACATGACCAACCCCGATGTCAGCCCCGAAGCGACGCCCGCGCTTACGAGCACTGCCGTCCGAACCTTCTTCATCGCTGCCCTCCCTGAGCGACGTACGAGTCGTCGACGCACTCTTCGCGCGTCCCGACTCTCATCCGTTCCTGTCCTCCTGATGCAAGAGCACGGCCCACCGACCTCGCACGCCCCGGAGGGTTCGCCCCGAAGCTCCCTACGCGGACCAGCGAGCCAGCTTGCTCAGGTGGAGGTCAGCGCCTCATCTGATCGACGCTGAATCCTCTATAAACGTTGGTACTCCGAGGTGCT
>DASXYV010000001.1:0-1734 GCA_036502305.1 Acidimicrobiales bacterium | reverse complement strand
TCAGCCTCATGGACTCCCGCCTGGCCGAGATCGACGAGGCCATCCTCGAGCACCGCGCCGCCTCGGTCTTCGGTTCCACGGCGGCCAAGGCGGTGGAGGTCTACCGGCGCTCCCGTCCCGACGCCCCGCTGGGCGACGTGTGGACGGCGGTGCTCACCGACCAGGTCTTCCGCATCCCCGCCATCCGCTTGGCCGAGGCGCAGTCGATACATCAGCCCAGGACCTACAAGTACCTGTTCACCTGGGCCACGCCGATCCTCGGAGGCAGGCTGGCGTCCTGTCACGCCCTGGAGATCCCGTTCGTGTTCGACAACCTGGACAAGCCGGGCGCGGGCGTCTTCACCGGCGACGGCGCCGGGCGCCAGGAGCTGGCCGGGCGGATGTCTCAGGCCTGGCTGGCCTTCGCCCGCCACGGTGCTCCTGACGTCGCATCGCTCCCGCCCTGGCCGGCGTACGAGGTTGGACAGCGGTCAACCATGGTCCTCGACACCGAGTGCGTCCTCGAGCACGACCCCGCGGGCGAAGAGCGCATGCTGTGGGACGGGGTCTTCTGATGGGGCTCTTCCATCGACACCAGAGCGGGCCGCACGAGGTGCGCAACGACATCGAGGCCTTCTACGCGGCCGACGAGCGCCGGCGCAGCTCGGCTGAGATCGAGTTCGGGCAGGACTGGCACGACGCCCAGGGCGTGCGCTACGAGCTGTCCTGGATCGAAGACACCGGCGAGCTGTACGTGATGGCGGAGGCCGCGACCGCCGGCTTCGTCGATCCCTTCGGCGATCAGCTGGAGCCCTTCGGCCGGTGGCTGGGGGCCTCCGTCCCCACCTCGTCGCTCGTGGTGCGGATCCTGGGGCGCATCCCCTCCCGACAGGAGGTCGAGCGACTGCTCGACGGGTGGGAGCAGGTCATGGGTCGGGCCGACAGCACCAAATGGATCGTCGAACGGCTCCGAGCAGACGGGGTGGAGCCCCCGGCGACCGGCGCCTGAGCGGCATGGAGACGACCGAGATCGAGGTCGACAGCCCGGGGCGAGGGGTCGCCGACCTCACCGAGGCGGTGATGTCGTTCTGCGCGGACCTGGGCGACGGGCTGCTCACGGTCTTCGCCCCGCACGCCACCGCGGGCGTGGGGCTGATGGAGCTGGGCTCCGGCTCGGAGGCCGACCTCGTGGATGCGCTCGACCGGCTGCTTCCCCGCTCCGAGGACTACCGCCATCGGCACGGATCGCCGGGCCACGGCGCCGATCACCTCCTGCCCCTCCTGGTGAGCCCCTCGATCGTGCTGCCCGTCCTCGGCGGGCGTCCCGCGCTCGGTACCTGGCAGAGCGTCGTGATGGTCGACCTCAACGCCGACAACCGGCGGCGGCGGGCCAGGCTCAGCTTCATCTCGGGCTGAATCGGCTCGGTCACCTCGGGCGGCCGAGCCCGGCGGGCCAGGCGGCGGTCGGCGAACCACGGCCGCAGCACCAGGTGCGCCGGCGGCAGGTGGCCGTACACCAGGACGCCGTGGCCGGGTCGGATGCGTCGCAGCGTGTCAGCGGGAGCGAGGCGGCGGGGGCTGGTCGACCTCGTGGTCGAGATGCCTCCCTCGGCGCTCGTGGTGGTCGAGACCTGGAGGACCTCCTCCTCGCCCACCAGGTGGCTCAGGTGATCGAGCGTCGCCGGGTCGGAGATGCCGGACAGGACGACCTTGGCCCGGTGGTTGTTGACCACCGTGGCGGCGCGCTCCCCATAC